>JBGTCC010000217.1:0-3346 GCA_041749055.1 Thermodesulfobacteriota bacterium
ATGAAGGAACCGGAACTGGAGATCGGCCACAGTAAAAAAGTGCTGTTTACCTCGGATCAATTTCACACCTGGGTCCATGGCGATTATCCGGGCACCAAGGGGCCGATGCACAAGCACACCGCCGACCAGCAGTTTTACTGCATCCAAGGCCAGTGCACGTTTCATTTTCCCGATGCGCCGTCGCGTGCGCTCAATTGCGGCATGCTTGTGACCATTCCTGCGGGGCAACTCTACCAGCTCGACAATACCGGCGACGAATACATGATTCTCCTCGGCGCCCGCGCCGAGCCGGCCGGCAATCCGCGCTTTAGCATGACTAACAGAGAAGTCGGCCACGGTGACTTTGCCAAGAACAATCTCGACAAGATCAAAGCGCCCGAGGAGAAAAAAGCTCGGGCGCGGCAAGAATCTTAATGCCGCTCTCCGGTATGGCTTAAGCCCCTTGCATTCAGTTGAGGTGATAATCCGTCATTCCCGTGCAAACGGGAATCCAGGTTAATTGAACGGGAAACGAATGCGAACTTGGATTCCCGCGTGCGCGGGAATGTCGGAATATGAGTCGACTTCCAGCAGATGTTTTTGCGTCTCTTCTGTTTTGAGCCGGTGGATGATTGGTTCGAGGAATTTAGCCGTGAATAAGTTAAAGTTGTTGGCGCCAACCATGTGCTTAGCTCTGATTCTATTCGCTTCCTGCGTGGGTTCTTCACTCAACGCCGCCGACCGCGTCAAACTCGCCCTGCCGGCAAAATCCATGGGCTATCTGCCGCTGTTCGTCGCCAGCCATCGCGGTTTTTTCAAAGACGAGAATATCGAGATCGAGACATCGATGATGCTGCCCCAGCTGGCGCACAACGCGCTTCTTGCCGGCGATGTCGATTACCACGGTGTCGCCGACTCGGCATTGCGCCTCGCCGCCAAAGGGGCGCCGATCAAGACCATTTTCTTCGGCGCTTCGCGGCCAAATTATTTCTTGATGGCCAAGCCGCAGTTCAAATCGATTCAAGAACTGCGCGGCAAATACATCGGCATCGTCCGCTTCGGTGACACCATCGAATTGGCCACGAAGGTCGCCTTTAGCCGCGAAGCTATGGACGCCCAGCGCGACGCGGTTTTGATCATGATCGGTCTCCCCGGCACTCGGGTCGCAGCGCTCAGCGCCGGCGCGGTCGACGCCACCGTCGTCGTGCCGCCGGATAACGTTCTGCTGCGGCAAAAAGGATTTCGTGAGCTGCTCTTTCTAGGCGATGCCATCGAATTTCCGAGCAATGGGTTCTCAACCAGCGAGCGTCAGTTGAAAGACAAGCGCGATCTAACCAGGCGCTTGCTGCGCGCGCTCTACCGCGGTCTCACCTTCGCCCGCGAGCGTGCCGACGACACGATCCAGATCCTCGAACGGGAATGGCGCGTCGATAGCGCCACCGCCAAGGAGTCCTACGCATCGCTGGCGAAGTCGTTCAGTAAAGACGGCGCCGCCAGCAGCGCCGGATTGAAAGTCCACATCGACCAGTTTCAACGCGCCGACAAAACCATCGGCGATACTCCGATTAACATGATCGTCGACTTCCGGCCGCTTGAAGAAGTTCGCCGAGAGATGATTAAGTAGCGCCTGTATTCACAAGAATAAACTTAATAGCCCTTCCGACCTTGGCGCCTTTGCACCTTTGCGGGAGATATTTCCGATCAGGAGGTATCATGAGCAAACACATTCCAGCATTTGAAAAGTTCATACAAGATTTACGCGCGGCGTGGAAAGAGCTGCCCGACACCGAATCGCGCATGAAGCGAGGCCAGAAGCTGCTCGAAGGATTGGTCAAGGACGAGTCGTTGCGCCAGGCATCGAAGTCCTGGCCCTCCACTGAGGGCAGAAAAAACTTATTGTTCCACGAAGACGAAGAATGCGGCTTCGCCATCAACGGCGTGGTCCGCAATCCAGGGCGAAAGGGCAGCATCCACGATCATGCCCACGCCTGGACCGCCTACGGCGTACTCGACGGCAGCGAAAGCTTGGAACGCTTTCGCCGCGTCGACGACCGTTCGAAGGACGGTTACGCCAAGCTGGAGTTGGCAAGTGTCACCGAAGGCAAGGCCGGAAAAGTAGACCTGGTCCCGCCTTTCGATATTCATGCCGAGCAAGGCGGGCCGACCCGCTCGGTGGCCGTGATCCTGCGCTCCGAACGAGTCGCCGGCAAAGTCTTGCAGGGCAGCTACAGCATGGAAGGTGACCTGTACCGGCAAATCGAAGGCCCGACCAACATTCCCTACGAAATCAAATAAGACCGGAGATTGCATCGCCGAGACGCTGAGAACGGTAGGGGCGATTCATGAATCGCCCGTACAAATAAATCTGTCTCTGCGGTGAATATTTCCTATCGGAGGTAACGATGTCCACTGCGAAAAGACTCCCAGCGTTCGAAACATTCATTCAAGATCTACGTGCCGCCTGGGTAGCGCTACCCGATACCGAAGCGCGCATGCGCAAGGGGCGCGACCTGCTCGAAGCGTTGGTCAAGGACGAGTCGATGCGGCAGAGCTGCAAAACTTGGCCGGACACCGACGGCGGCCGGCGCAATCTGCTATTCTACGAAGACCCCGACTACGGCTTTGCCGTCAACGGTGTGGTCCACGGCGCCGACCGCAAAGGCAGCATCCACGATCACGCCCACTCCTGGACCGCCTACGGACTGCTCGAAGGCACGGAAACGCTAGAGCGCTACCGCCGCGTCGACGACGGCAGCAAAGAAGGCTACGCCAAATTGGAAATCGAAAGCATCACACAAGGCACCCCGGGCAAAGTCGACTTGGTGCCGCCCTTCGACATCCACGCCGAACAAGGCGGGCCGGCAAAGTCCTACGGCCTGATACTGCGCTCCGAGCGCGTCGCCGGGAAAGTCTTGCAGGGCAATTACGATTTCGCGACCGGCGCCTACCGCCGACTCGAAGGCCCGACCAACGTACCCTACGAGATCACCGGCTGAGAGACGCGGAAAGACGCACTCACCACGAACTGTTCATGAGCCTGCGCTCGCCTACAGAGCATGAAAATGGTTGGCATTCCCAGAACATGCTCCCCTCCTCGATTCGTCATTCCCGCGCAGGCGTGAATCCAGGTTTGTTCGGCGCCGAATTAGCCTGATAGGGGTCGGGAACGGCTCACGCCGTCCCCGCCCTCCGAACCGTGCGTGCGGTTCTCCCGCACACGGCTCTCCAGTCGATAGTTTCCTCATCGGGATTGGCGCGCTAACACACGGGCCGCAGTTATGGTGAACAACCCTCGTGTTGCGAAGTAAGTATTGGGCCACCGAAGATGGTCATTTAAACATCTCCCCATCCCCGGTCGCTTCTCCTG
>JBGTCC010000218.1:0-6516 GCA_041749055.1 Thermodesulfobacteriota bacterium
AGGATCGGTTGCGCCAGGCTGTCGATCTCGCTGACATCGGCATTTTTGAGCGCGATCATGTCACAGACGAGATTTATTACTCGCCGACTTTAAGTAAAATAATCGACTTGCCCGAAGATCGGCAGGGTCGGGTGGGCGATGTATTATCGCGAATCCACACTGACGACAGGGAAATCGTCGACCTGGCACGCCGGCGGGCTCATGACCCTGCCGGCGACGGACGCTTGTTATATGAGTGCCGCGCGGTTCGGCGCGACGGCAGCATCGGCTGGATCTCGATTCGGGGCGAAACTTGCTTCGATGGCGCTGGCGCTGCTCGCCGGCCGGTGCGCACCGTCGGCGCCGTGCTCGACATCACGGAGCGTAAACGGTCCGAAGAAGCTCTGCGTGCCAGCCAGGAGCGGCTTCAACATGCGCTGGCGGTGGGGCACATGGGCACTTGGGAGCGGGATTTGCGCACGGGTGAAATCACTTGGGACGACCGGGATTTCGAAATATTCGGCATCGCCAAGGACACGGCCCTCAGCCGGGACTTGTTTCTTGCCCATGTTCATCCTGCGGATCTGCCCGTTATGGAAGAAGCGATTAGCAAATCTGAGCGCGATGGCCAGGACTACGAGTGCGAATTCCGCTTGCTGCGGCCCGACGGCAAGATGATTTGGCTGAGTGCTCATGGCGGGCTCAGGCGCGACGCCAACGGCGTTGCCACGCATCTCGCCGGCATCAACTATGACATCACCGAGCGCAAAACGGCGGAGGAAGCGCTGCGGAATTTGAACGAGCAACTCGACCGGCGGGTCGCGCAGCGCACCCAAGAACTCGCCGAGTCGCGTGCCCGACTGCGTGCGCTGGTTGCCGAATTGACCATGACCGAGGAGCGCGAACGGCGCCGGCTGGCGGTGGATCTGCACGACACCTTGGCGCAGTCGTTGGCGGTGGTCAACCTGTACCTGTGGCGCGTGCGCGAACTGCTGGGCGACCAGGCGCATGGCCCTTCGTTCAAGGAAGTCTTGGGCAACCTCGATACAACTGTCGACGATTCGATCAAGTACACGCGCTCGCTGATCGCCGAGTTGAGTCCGCCGGTGCTCTACGATCTGGGTTTGCCGGCGGCGTTCCGCTGGCTCGGCGAGCAAATGGGCCGGCATGGCTTGCGCGTCGAGGTCGACGGACCGGCCGAAGGCTTTTCGCCGGCGCAGGATGACGCGGTATTCCTGTTCCAGTGCGCTCGCGAACTGCTGTGGAACGTCGTCAAACATGGCGCCACCGACCGCGCCACGGTAGCCTATGGACGCGACGGCGATCGCATGTCTCTCGCGGTGAGCGACTACGGCAAAGGGTTTGATCCGCAAACCATGCGCGCCAACGACGACGGCCGCAGCCATTTCGGCTTGTTCAGCATCCGCGAGCGGGTGGAGCTGCGCGGCGGAGCGGTCGAAATCAAATCTACTCCGGGAGCGGGCACTTGGGTGTCGATCGTTTTCCCGATAGATCCAAAGGCGGTGGCCTCGGCCAATAGGGTCGAGCCGATTTTGTCGCCGAGCGCGACGGCGCCGGTTATCGAGCAGGCGATCAAGATTCTTATCGTCGACGATCACAAAATGCTCCGCCAGGGGTTGCGCCGAGTATTGGAAGAGCAGGGCGGCTTTAGTGTCGCCGGTGAAGCTGGCGATGGGGCGGAAGCGGTGGCACTGGCGCGGGCGCTCGCACCGCAGGTGGTGATCATGGACGTCAATATGCCGAACATGAACGGCATCGAGGCGACTAAGTTAATTATCGAAGAGCTGCCGTCGACGATCGTTATCGGCCTATCCTTCGGCACGGAAGATTCTATGGTCCGGGCGATGCAGGCGGCCGGGGCGGTGATCTGCCTGCCGAAAGAACGTGCCGTCGAAGATATCAGCCGGGCGATCATGGATGCGGTGGCGGCGCGGTGGCAGATTAAGCATGCGTAGACGTTGCTCCGGGTCGGCGCATTCGGGTGTGTTGGGTCGGGGATTGAGGATGGAAATGGGTCGGGTCGAGGGCGCTATCATCGATCTTCGACCCGGCTGCCAATTAACCCGCCACGCTCCCTGTTGCTTTATCCCGTGACGCTCGCTACAAAATAGGGCCTACCAACCTTTTCCCTAAGGAGCGCTGATGGCACAGAAGCATGTGGACAGTTTCGGCACGCGGAAGGTCTTGACCGTCGACGGCGAGAGCTACGATATTTTCCGCCTCGATCTGTTGGAGAAGGCGGGATTCCCAAATGTCTCGCGCTTGCCGGTGTCGCTGAAAGTCTTGCTGGAGAACTTGCTCAGGCAGGAAGACAACCATCATGTCAACAAGGCCGACATCGAGGCTCTGGCCAACTGGAATGCCAAAGTAAAATCGGGGAAAGAAATCGCCTTCATGCCGGCGCGGGTGCTGATGCAGGATCTCACCGGTGTTCCCGCTGTGGTCGATCTGGCGGCGATGCGCGAGGCGATGAAGCGCTTGGGCGGCGATCCCAAAAAGATCAATCCGTTGGCACCGGTAGATCTCGTCATCGATCACTCGGTGCAGGTCGACTATTTCGGCTCCGCTGATGCGTTCCGGAAAAATTCTGAAATCGAATTCGAGCGCAATGTCGAGCGCTATGCGTTCTTGCGCTGGGGCCAGATGGCTTTCGATAATTTTCGTCTGATTCCGCCCGATGTCGGTATCTGCCACCAGGTCAATCTTGAATATCTCGCGCCGGTGGTATTCCGCGCCAAGAAAGACGGCGCGCACTTCGCCTATCCCGACACCGTCGTCGGCACCGACTCGCATACGCCGATGATCAACGGTCTCGGCGTGGTCGGCTGGGGGGTCGGCGGTATCGAAGCGGAAGCGGCGCTGTTGGGCCAGCCGATCATCATGCTGATTCCCGAAGTCATCGGCTTCAAACTGCACGGCAAGCTACCGGCCGGCGCGACGGCGACGGACTTGGTTCTCACCGTCGTGCAGATGTTACGAAAGAAGGGCGTGGTCGAAAAATTCGTCGAGTTCTACGGCTCGGGACTGTCGAGCTTGAGTCTCGCCGACCGCGCTACCATCGGCAACATGGGGCCGGAGTACGGCGCCACCGTCGGCTATTTCCCCATCGACGATGAGACGCTGCGTTACCTGACGCTCACCGCGCGCGATCCGCATCTGATTAAACTGGTCGAAACCTATGCCAAAGAGCAAGGCATGTTCCGCACCGACGCCTCGCCCGATCCTATGTTCAGCGATTTTCTGGAATTGGATCTCGCCAGCGTGGTGCCGAGCATTTCCGGTCCGCGCCGGCCGCAGGACCGCATCGCGCTGACGGACAGCAAGAAAGCTTTCGCCGAGGCATTGCCTTCACTGATGAAAACCAAGAACGCGGACAAGAAAGTCGCGGTGCAGTTGAAAGGCGACAAGTTCGAGCTCAAGCATGGCTCGGTGGTGATATCGGCGATCACCAGCTGCACCAACACTTCCAATCCGTCGGTGATGATCGGCGCCGGACTCCTCGCCAAGAAAGCCGGTGAGAAGGGGCTGACGCGCAAACCCTGGGTGAAAACCAGCTTGGCGCCGGGTTCGCGTGTGGTCACGGAGTATTTGAAAGACAGCGGCTTATTGACCCATTTAGAAAAAATCGGTTTTAACGTTGTCGGCTACGGTTGTACCACTTGTATAGGCAACAGCGGGCCGCTGCCTGAGGCGGTTGCCAACGGTATCCAAGAAGGGGATCTGGTCGCCGCCGCGGTGCTCTCCGGTAATCGCAACTTCGAAGGGCGAATCCACGCCAACGTGCGCGCCAACTATCTCGCTTCGCCGCCGCTGGTGGTAGCGTACGCGCTGGCCGGCAGCATGGACGTGGATCTTTACAACGATCCGCTGGGCAACGATTCCAGCGGCAAGCCGGTCTTTCTCAAAGACATTTGGCCGACGCCGCAGGAAGTTCAAGAAGTCCTGAACAAGTCGGTGCGCCGGGAAATGTTTAAAAAAGAATACAGCCAGGCGAGCGAAGGCGATGAACGCTGGCGCGGCATGCCGGTGCCCAAGGGCGAACTCTTCCAGTGGGATATGCAGTCGACCTATGTGCGCGAGGCGCCGTACTTCGACGGCATGGGTAAAACGCCCAACCCGATCAAGCCGATCACCGGGGCGAGGGCGTTGGCGCTGATCGGCGATTCGGTGACCACCGATCATATCTCGCCCGCCGGTTCCATCGAAAAGAACGGTCCGGCGGCGCGCTATCTGACCAACAACGACGTGCTGCCCAAGGATTACAATCAGTACGGCGCGCGGCGCGGCAATCATGAAGTGATGATGCGCGGCACCTTCGCCAATATTCGGCTGAAAAACATGTTGGCGCCGGGCACCGAAGGCGGTGTGACGGTGCATATTCCCGACAAGAAGCCGATGTCGATCTACGACGCGGCGATGCAGTATCAGAAAGAAGGGACGCCACTGATCGTCATCGCCGGCAAGGAGTACGGCTCGGGCTCGTCGCGCGACTGGGCGGCCAAGGGGCCGCGCTTGTTGGGCATCCGCGCCGCCATCGCCGAGAGCTACGAGCGTATCCATCGCAGCAACTTGATCGGCATGGGCATCGTGCCGTTGGTTTTCAAGCCGGGCGAAAATTTAACCAGCCATGGCCTTTCCGGTTTCGAAAAGTTCGATATTCTCGGCATCGGTAACGAATTGAAACTGCGCCAGGAGTTGACGGTCAAGGCGACCGCGGACGACGGCAAGATGACCGAATTCCAAGTCATCTGCCGCATCGACACGCCGGCGGAGTTGGATTATTACCGCCATGGCGGCATTCTCGAGTATGTGTTGCGGCAGTTGCTGGCAAATTGATCGCAATGATTCACCACGAAGGCACGAAGGTGTTCGGAGAATTAAAATTCCCAACTTCATGCCCTTCGTGTCCTTCGACGGTAAGAATATAGGTTGCAAATTAGACAACGTTCGTGATTACACGAAGACAAGCGCTGGCGACATTAGGGAAGACCTCGCTGGCGCTTTTTTTTGCCCAGTCGTTTTTGCCCAACGGCGCCGGCGCCGCGGAAGGAAATCCCATGGTTACGCCTGACTTTATCGGCAAATTCACCGCCAATAATCCCGGCCTCATGACGTTGCAGGGGACCAATCAGTATATCGTCGGCAAGGAGTCGGGCTTGGTCATCGACGTCGCGCTCAGCGCCGACTCGAACATGGACGGCATCATCGAGCAGGCCGAAGCCATGGGCGTGAAAAAAATCGCTAAGATTTTGCTCACGCATATTCACAGCGATCACACCGGCGGCGCCCTGGCGCTGCGCAAACGCTGCGGCGCCAAACTCGGCATCCATCGCTCGCGCAAGGGCTATCTCGGCGGTGAAGATTTTCAATACGACGACAACGACCTGATCGATTTCGGCGGCGGCGAGCTCCATGTGCTGCACACGCCGGGCCATGAGTCGGGCCATTGTTGCTTTTACGAAAGCGGCGATAAGGTTTTGTTCAGCGGCGATAATATTCTCGGCTACGGCACGGCGGTGATCCATCCGCCCGACGGCAACATGAGCGATTACATGCGCACCCTGGAGCGTTTGCTTGGCTTCGAGATGAGCGTGATCCTGCCGGGCCACGGTCCGCTGATCGGCAAACCGGAAGCCAAGGTGCGCGAGTACATCAAGCACCGGTTGGGGCGCGAGCAGCAGGTGATCGCGGCGCTGCGCGCCAACCGCAACACCATCGGCGATATCACCGAATCGATCTACGTCGATGTTTCGGCGGCGCTCAAGCGAGTCGCTGAGTTTTCCGTGCAAGCGCATCTGGAAAAGCTCGAGCGCGACGGCAAGGTCAAAAAAGAATCGGGCCGTTATCTTTTGCTCAGGGACAATTGAGCTGGGCCACGGGCGGAGTCGAAAGGCAAACCCTCCGGCGCGGTATCAACTTGTAAGTCTTTCCACGCTGCCCCGGCGGTGGCGGCCAACCGGTCTGGGCTACTCGTGACATAGAGCACGATGTTGTCGCGCCGCGCTAGCGCGAAGCCGCTTCGGTCGCGGGTGTTGGCGAAAAAGCTTTCGTCGTCTTTGCCGGTGCTCCGCCGCAGGCTCACGCGGTGGCGCTTTTCGGCGACGGTTTGATAGGCGCGCTGAAACGCCGCAGCTTCGCCGCCAGAGCCCCAAGAACTGTACCAAGCGGTGGTCTGAAAGTCTTTGCCGGCGAAGGAAAATAGTTGATCGCCGCGCCAGCCCGCGGCAATTTGCCTTGAAGCCGCCAACGAATTCTCGCTCTCCAGCAGGCCGCGCAGCAAAAATTCGCCAAGGGATTGTTCGACCAGCGCTGGGGCCGCCATCTGCCGAAGCAAGCCGGCGGGGAAAAAACGCTGCGGCGATTGCGGCGTGAGAAAATATTTTTCCGGGTGGAGGATCTGCGCCGTCGTATAGGGCGGGTTCGCGTAGAGAGCGTTCAAACCGTCACCGCCTTTGGCTTTAATCGCCCAGGCGACGAAGTCGCTGCCCTCGCGTAGGGGGAAGATCAATTGGTTGC
>JBGTCC010000219.1:0-2790 GCA_041749055.1 Thermodesulfobacteriota bacterium
AGCGCCGAATAACCGCTGCGCCAACCATGGGGGTTGGCGTTAACATCGTTCGTTTGAAATGGACACAGTATGATGCCTGCATTGAACCCGGATTTCGCAATAGATGATTCAAAGCGACTGACGGCAGAAACAGCAGGTAACGGCGGAGTCGGGGAAACATTTTTGTCGGAATGGGTCGGAACCTGAGCGAGAATTCTCAAAAGCAATTCCCGGTCGCTGTCGTTTTTGAAGATCGCTCTGCGGTCATTGCCTCGGGAGGTGACCTGATAAAGCGCGCCGTCGAATTTGATACCAACGGTCGGGCCATGGAGCGAAGTTAGTTCAGATTTAAGCAAACGTCAAAAAAAGACCTGTCTCCAATGTCTCCAAAATCATTCGTTTGCTTTGTCATCGGCCTCGCTATTCTAGTTGGAGCGATGAGCGGGTTCGGCCTAAACCTGCCGTCGAAGACCGGATAGATATCGTCAATTCCACGGCTCCAAAATATTGATTACCGACCTCCGTCGCATACTTCATAAGCATAAGCTTCAGGGCCGTCCCTCTGTCTGCTTGCTTCTTGATCTAAAATACCGGCTATATCGAATCGATCTCTTTACGACTGCGACAATCGTCTATGAAATTTGTCACCAGCCAGCTTTCCTATTTGCTCACCGAGAAAGATGCGCAGCAGAATATTCGCACGCTTTTAAAGTACCTGGCGTTTTTGGCGATGGTGATCGCGGTCTACTCGGTCATATTTCACCTGATCATGTTGCATGCGGAGGGGCGTTACCATTCCTGGATTACCGGCATTTACTGGACGCTGACGGTCATGACCACGCTGGGGTTCGGCGATATTACGTTCACGAGCGACGTCGGGCGCTTTTTTAGTATCATTGTTCTCCTGTCCGGCATTGTTTTGCTATTGATCTTGCTGCCGTTCATGTTCATCCGTCTTTTCTACGCACCCTGGCTTGAGGCGCAAATCCGACTCAAGGCGCCGCGTGAAACGCCGGAGCATACCAACGGGCATGTAATCATCTGTAATTATGACACAATCGCTCCGGGGCTGATCGACCGGCTGCGCCTTCATGGCATTCCGTACTTCGTCATCGAACCGGACTATACCGCGGCGGCGCGCATGCATGGGGACGGCATCTCCGTGATTGCCGGCGAAATCGACAGCAGCGCGACTTATAAAAAATTGCAGGTGTCGCAGGCGCGTCTTGTGTTTGCCAACTGTAGCGACACGGTCAACACGAACATCACTTTGACGGTGCGAGAAGTGGCGCCCAAGGTGCCGGTAATCGGCCGCGCGGATGAGGAAGATTCCATCGATATTCTGGAGCTCAGCGGCTGTGACCATGTGCTGCCCTTGCATCAAAAACTGGGAGCGCGGCTCGCCGGTCGCGTCAACGCCGGCCACGCCCAAACTCACATCATCGGCAAAATCCGCAATCTTCTGGTCGCGGATTTTGCCGTTCACAACACTCCTTTGGTGGGAAGAAGAATCGGCGAAATTGGCCTGGAAAAGGCGGCGGGCGTAAGTATTATCGCCGTGTGGGAGCACGGCCGCCTGTTATCGGCAGGCCCGGACACCCTGCTAACCAACGAAAGTGTTCCAGTGGTGATCGGGACTGAGGCGCAATTGCTCGAACTCGACACCATTTTGGTGATCTACGATACGAACTATAGCCCAGCGCTGGTGATCGGCGGAGGTAAAGTGGGTCGCGCCACCGCGCGTGCGCTGACGGACAAAGGAATTCCCGTCAACCTCGTCGAGCGCGACGAAGGGTTGCGCTCCCACATCGGCGACTGCGCCAGTAAGGTCGTATTCGGCGACGCCGCCGATCGCCGGGTATTAATGGACGCCGGATTGGAGGATGCCCCTTCGGTTGTCTTGACCACCAACGACGACGCCATGAATATTTATCTGGCGGTCTATTGCCGGCGCCTGAACCCTGAGCTGAGGATCGTAAGCCGCATAACCCACGAGAGAAATATCGAGGCCATCTACCGCGCCGGCGCCGACTTTGCAATTAGCTATGCTTCGCTGGGGGTCGAGGAAGTGTTCGCACATCTGCACAGCGGAGAGTTGTTGATTCTCGGCGAAGGGTTTGAGCTGTTCTGCATCTTGTTGCCAAAATCTCTGGCCGGCCTTACCTTGCGCGAAAGCAAAATCTCAGCGCGCACGGGACTTAGCATTGTCGGCGTCCAGCAAAACGGCCGCATGATCACGAACCCTTCTGAGTCAACGCGGCTTACCGAGACTAGTGAACTCTTGGTGTTCGGCAGCACCGCTGGCAGGCAGGCTTTCACACAGAAGTTTTCCAGTTAGCCCGCGCCGCCGACGGGAACCAAGACATTGTTGGAAATTTTCGCACAGTGAAATCCCAGGGCCAAAGGCGCCGATCCCAGCTCCTTCACCGAACCGAGCAGCATCCGCTGGGCTGCACACACGGGTAGATCGCGTTCGCGATGCAGACAGTTGGCGGGACTATGACAATCCCGCCGGCGACGCAATAGTCGTCGATCCGTGTCGTTTCGATGCGCGGCATCTTGTTGATCGTCGGCATCAAGGCATCGACGATACTATGCAGCTTTTCCGGTATGTTTTTGACTTGAATATTCGCCATGTCAGACGGCTATCATGCCTAGAGCATGCTAGCTATCATGATTGAGTTAATGCGATGCTCGCGGGCTACGATCACAATTTTAAGCTGTTCAAGGTTCAAGACCTAACCCTCGTGACTTCGTTTGAGTTTTCGAAGGCTGAGCCCAACGGGCGAGATTTAAAAGATAACGACGCGA
>JBGTCC010000220.1:0-7809 GCA_041749055.1 Thermodesulfobacteriota bacterium
ACGGCGTGCCCCAGCCGATCGCCTTGGCCGCGGTGTCTAAATCTTGTTTGAGCGTGCCGTCGAACGGGCGCATACCGGGAAAAAATTCTTCGCCGGGTTTCGCCGCATTCTCCAGCCGAAATTGGTACGGATCTTTGCCGATCTTGGCTGCCAGCTCGTCGATCTGCGATTCGCCGGGCAACGTCACTTGAGCGCAGCCGAAGCCGCGGTAAGAACTGGCCGGCACGGTATTGGTATAAAGCGACATGTTTTCAATCAGCACATTGGCAATCGCGTAGGGACCGACGCAGCGGTTGGTCGATTTCTCGACCACCAGCGGACTATTCTCCGCGTAGGCGCCGGTGTTCATCATAATTTTCGCCTGGCGCGCAATTATTTTACCGTTCTTATCGACGGCGGTGCGCATCCAGGTGTAGGCGTCGTCGCTGCGGGTGGTCAGCATCGCTTCTTCAACGGTAAGCTGCAGTTTCACCGGCCGCTTGGCTTTCCACGAGCAGGCCGCGACCAGCGGTTCGACTTTGGTGTAGGACTTGCTGCCGTAGCCGCCGCCGACGAAGGGCACGATCAAACGAACTTTACTCACTGGTAAATTGAAAATCGATTTCAAATCGTGGCGCACCATGAACGGATGTTGCGCCGACGAATAAACGTTCACGCCCTGATCGCTGACATCGGCGATGGCGACATAGGGTTCCATGGCGTAGGCGTAGGTCATGGGAAAATAATAGTCGCCCTCGACCACCGCGGCGGCTTCCTTGAACGCCTTTTCGACATCGCCCCACTGAATCCTATGCGTCTGGCAAATGTTAGTGCCTTTGCCGGCGGTGACTTCGCCCTCGAAACCGCGTAGGGCGCCGGCTTCGAATTTTCGCTCGTGCAACAGCGGCGCGTCTTTGGCAAGCGCCTGTTGCGGCGTGAAGATGCCTTTGAGCTCTTCGTATTTGACGTCGATGAGTTCCAAGGCTTCGAAGGCGGTCCGTTCGTCCACCGCGACAACGGCGGCGACCGGCTCGCCGGTGTAGCGCACTTTATCAATTGCTAATAATGGGTGGTCTTTGACGGCGTGGCCGAAGTAGGGATTCAAGCCGTCGAGGTCGTAGCCGGTGACCACGCAGTAAACGCCGGGATGGGCTTCGGCATTTGATTTGTCGATGGAAATAATTTTCGCGTGGGCGACTGGACTGCGCAGCACTTTGGCGTAGGCCATGCCGATGAGCCGCAGATCGGCGACATATTGGGCTTTGCCGGTGACTTTGACCCGGCCATCGCGCCGCGGAATGGAATGATTGACGATGTGAAATTCAGTTGGCTTTCCGGCGCTCACTTGGGATCTCCTTGGACATCATGCCGGCGGCGCGTTGAATGGCGGCGACGATTGGCAGATAGCCGGTGCAGCGGCAGATATTGCCGTCCATGTGATGGATGATCTCTTCGCGAGTCGGGTTGGGAATCTCATCCAATAAAGCTTTGGTCGCCATGATCATGCCCGGCGTGCAGAAGCCGCACTGAAAGGCGAATTCGTCGATGAAGGCTTGCTGGATCGGATGGAGCGTGCCATCGGCTTTTTCCAAACCTTCGACGGTAAGGAGGTTTTTGCCGCGCGCTTCGTAGGCGAGATAGGTGCAGGCGCTCACCGGCAGATCATCGACCAGCACCGTGCAGGCGCCGCACACCTGCACTTCGCAGGACACTTTCGTGCCATTCAAGTTGAGTTGATTGCGCAGCACTTCCGCCAGCGTATCCGCCGGTTCGCACTCCACCGACCAGAGCTTGCCGTTCAGGGTAAATTGCAGGTTCATCGGTACGTTCAATTGGCGTAACGGAGTGCTGGGGTTGCTTACCCAATACTCCATCACGCCGATATTCCATTACTCCATTTTTTAGTTATAACGCGGCAGAATATTTTCCGCCCACAGCTCCATCTGCTCGGTCAAGCTATCCATGGTCGGATAGATGATCTTGAGTTCAAAATGCTGCACGCCGTTCTCGATAAACTCATCGACACGGCGGCGCACGTCGTCCACCGAACCGAAGATATGGCGGTCTAAAGCGAACTGCATGCTATCGATGTCGCGCTCGTAGCTCTCGCTGCTGGTTTTGAGTGTCGGCATCGCCAGATTCAAACCTTCGTCGCGGGTTTTGGCGATGGTCGCCAGCTTTTCAACGGCGATGGTGATCTTTTTCGGATCGCGGCCGTTTTCTTCGGCGGTCTTGTTGAGTATATCGCAGCCGACTTTCATCTCATTCGGCGACAACCAGCCGGGAATCCAGCCTTCACCGTATTTACCGGCGCGCTTGGCGGCGAGCTTCATCCAACCGCCGACCCAGACCGGCGGATGGGGCTTTTGAAACGGCTTAGGGAATACTTCGGCATTATTGAATTGGATGAAATCGCCCTTGTACGACGCCAGCGGTTGGGTCCAGATCGCTTTCATCGCTTCGATATATTCGTCCGTGCGGTCGCCGCGGCGATCGTAGGGCACGCCAAAGACGCCGAACTCGTCTGACTCGCGAGTCGCTTTGGAACCCAAGCCGACGCCGACCAGCAAACGGCCTTGAGCGAGAATGTCCAAGGTCGAGTATTGTTTGGCGGCGTAAATCGGATTGCGGCAGGGCATGACCAAGCAAGCCACGCCGAGGACGATTTTTTTGGTTTCCGCCGCCAAGTACGACAGAATCGTCGTCGCTTCAAAAAAATTTGCATCCTGGGTGTCGGTCAGCGCTTCCGCGGCGCCGGACGAAATATGATGGCGATGCATTTCCGAACTCCACACCACATGGTCATGCACCCAGACGGCGTCGAAGCCCATGCTTTCGGCCGCCTTGGTCGCTTTTACGATGTTGCCGATGCTCGACAGCGGCCCCGAGTTGGGCACGCGCACGCCAAAGGAAATTTTGTTCATTTCAACTCCTACTTGGTCTCGGTGATTTCGACTTTGTGGTACTTCAGGTGGCGGTTATACCAGTCGACCACATTGGCCGCGACATCGTCGAAATAATCATTGTAAATGCCGTAGTGGGTGGTCTTCTTATAGAGCACCAACTTCTTCGGCTCACCCGCCGCTTTGTATAAATCGAAGGACTGCTGCTCCGGCGTCACCGCGTCGCCCTCGACGGCGATGAACAGCACGCCCCGGGGCGAAATCTTGTGGACTAAATCGATGGGATTGTATTCCAGGATCGCCTCGGCGCAGGCGAGCGGCATGGCGTCAGGAATTTTATCGGCCACGTCTTTTTTGATCGTAGTGGTCACGCGCTCTGGGGTCTGCACCATGACCCCGCCTTCGCGAGCGCTGACGATAGCGCCTTTGCCGGTTAGCGCGCGTTGCTTGCGGTCCGCCTCGATGCTTTTCAAGTAATCGACCCATTCGTATTCGCGGCGCATGGAGTGGAGCCACTCGCGGCCGCTGCTTACGCCGAGGTAGCTGACGCAGCATTTCACTCGCGCATCGGTGGCCGCGACGTAGATGGAGTTGCCGCCGCCGGTGCCGCCGGAGCCGTAGGTTGCGAGCCGGTCGGGGTCGATATCCGCGCGGGTTTCCATGAAGCTGAGCGCGCTGCGAATGTCTTCCGCCTGCCATTTGGGCATGACCCCAGCCGCGGTCGTTGCCTTCGCTATCGCCCCAGCCGCGGTAGTCGAAGCAGAGACAGGCGTAACCCGCGGCGCAGAGCTTCTCAAACATTAAAATATAATGCTTGGAATCCTTGAGACCGAGAAAGCCGGGGCCCTGGACGATGCCAGGATAAGGCTTGCCCTGGTCCGAGTCTGGCAGGTAGAGCACGCCGGCGAGCTTGGTGCCCTCGCTGTAAAAATTAACCTTTTCGGTACGCATTTTAGATCTCCAAATTTCCGTTTAAAAAGTTCAAACCGTTCAAGTCGTTTAAAATGTCCGATCCGAATCCGCACACGGCTTGAACGATTGGAACGGTTTTACGCTCTTACCGCGGGTAGAACTTCTTTGCCCAAGTAGTCGATCTGCTCGTACCAATCGGCATAGCGGAAGCGCAGGTCGTAAACGATATGATTGAGACCGGCCTCTTCGTAGCGCTTGGTGTCGCGCGCGATGTCCGCAGGGGTGCCGGCCATCAGCAAGCCTTCGATATCTTCAACGGTAGAGAAAGTGCCGGATTTAGGTTTCACCCAGGTTTTTTTGCTCGGCGCGTTGCCTTCGTTGATCAGGCCCTTGGTGTTGACCTTGCTGAGCGCGACATCTCTATTCTTATCGATACTGGTGATCGGAATCGCGCCGGTGGTGACCATCGGGCGGCCGGTGAGCTTGCACTGCTCTTCGAGATATTTGACCATTTTATTAAACGTCGCCGTGGGAATACGGCCAGGCATCCAGCCGTCGCAATAGTCCGCCGCGCGGCGCGCCGAAGCCGGTGTGCCGCCGCCGTACCAAATCGGAATTTTTTTGCTCGGTGTCGGTTTCAGCTCAACGTCTTTGAAATCGTAATACTCGTCTTTGTAGGTGATCTTTTCGCCAGCCCAGAAACGGCGGCAAAGTTGCGCGTTGACCTTCGCTATGTTAGCGCGATCTTGCAATGTCGTCTTGGTGTGACCCGCCGCTTCGAATTCATGGGGAAAGGTACCGAGACCAAGGCCCATGATGATATTGCTGTCGCACATGGTGCTCAAGCCAGCCATGGATTGGGCCAAATGAATCGGATGACGATGGGAGATCATGGTGCCGGTGCCGAGAGTGAGTTTCTTGCACACCGTGGAAATCGCCGCGAGGACCAATAACCCTTCGATGTGGGTATTGTCTTCGCCTTCCATGCCGTGGGGTTCGAAAACCAAGTGGTCTCTGACCCAAACTGAGTCGAAGCCATAGGCCTCGGCTTTCTTCGATCCTTCGATGCAGAGTTCGGTGGATCCGTATTCGCAAAAATGCGGCAGCAGTAATCCAAATTTCAGCTTTGTCGCCATGCTCTGTCTCCTTGTGCTTATTAACGATTTAAGAGAGAAGCAAAATTCTTATCATATTTTTCTTGGCAATGTCCATGAGTGTAGCCGTAGTAAAATCGATCCCAAACCGGGTGGAATTGTAGAAATACCCCCATTTGGCGGTCTTCGATGACCCAATTGACGGGTCAAACCTAGATTTGCTTACTATTGCGTCCTGGCGCCTAACCCTTGGACAGTGCCTTAATGAAACCGCTTTGCTCAATCTCGCGCAGCAGATCGGTGCGGATGAAGCTGTCGTAGTCGGTGGTGCGGGCTCTAGGGTCTTTGTCCTTGATCTGGTCGAGGACGGTTTTTACTTCTTCACCCGACGGTGTCGGCATCAGACGGAAATAGCGTTGGGTGAATAATTCATAAGTCTCATCGAGCACGGCCGGTTCGTCCATCTTGGTATATTTTTTCAGCACACGAACGGTGAAATCTTTATTGCGCTTCAAGTAATGGGTCGACTCGATGATCGCTTTGAGAAAATTGCTGACGACGGGACGATGGGTTCTGATGTAGGCCTCGGTGGTCATGTAGGCCAGGCCGGGATATTGAATACCGAGATTGCCCAAGTCCATCAATTCTTTAAAGCCTAAGTGCTTCGCTTTAGTCAGGGCCGGCGACGACAGCGCGCCGCCATGGATGGCGCCACTCTGCAGGGCAGCGAGGATTTCCGGCAGGCCGCCCAATTGCAGCAGGGCGACATCTTTTTCCGGCTCTAGATTAATTTTCTGCAAATATTTGCGCACGCCGAAATCGCTGAGCGCGCCGAAGCGGGTGACGCCGAGTTTTTTACCTTTCAAATCTTGCGGCGAGCGCAGGTCCGGATGAACGATCAGGCTTTGCGGCGTGGTATTTACCAGAGTGGCGAACATAACGGTATCGGCGCCGCCGACCTTCGCCAAAATGCTGCCGGTACCGGCGCCTTGAGTGATCTGGGTTTCGTTGGCGATGGTAGTCGACATGGCGCGCGGCCCGCCCCCGATGTAAATCAGGCCAACATCGAGACCATGTTTATTGAAGATGCCGGCGTCCACGGCAACCCAGGTCGGCAGCGAAGCGGCGCCGATGGAGGAATAGCTGACGCGAATCCGGGTGAGCTCTTTGCTTTGGCTGAAGCTGAGGGCTGGTAGCGTCAACAGAGTAAACGCGACCGCGAAGCAGCGCGCCGTTGGGTTCATGGCAAGTCCTCCACAGGCCTTCGTATATCACCAATCTCCGCAACCAAGCAAAGAACTTTATCTTCAGAGGATTCGGAAGTTCTCCCGCAAAGGCGCCAAGGTCGCAAAGTGACGAGCCAAGGCCCTTCATCCCGAGGGGTAGCGAGCGATATCAGAAAGATTTCTCCCTTCGGTCGAAATGACATGTTTCCCTTACCTTAGCGCCCTTTGCGTGCTTTGCGCGAGATAATCCGAGTTTCGGTTGCGGCTCTGGGGCGCTGGGAACTTTGTAGCGAGATCGTTCCGTATTAATACTAAGCATTGACACGGCTTCACCGTGAGAAGTAAGTTTGGCGCAGATTTTCGGAGGTGAGTAATGGCCGGACCGCAGAAGGAATTTGAAGTTCATCCCTATGTCCAGTTCATGATGGACAAGTACAGTCCATACAAGAGTTGGATCAAATCTGAGGGGGTGCCGATCGTTGGCGGCGAGTTCGTCCAGGACGTGCGCACCGAACCGCTGGGCTACTGGGCGCGCAAGGCCTGCAAAGGAGCGATCTGCACTTTCTCCGATCAGATGGTGGCGGACGGCTATATTTGTGAGATCGATGCGGGGAAAAGTTCCAAACCGCAGCGCCAACTCTACGAAGAGATCATCACCGTCGCCGCCGGGCGCGGCGCGACTTCGGTGTGGTATGACGGCACCGCAAAACGAACATTCGAATGGGAGCACGGCAGCACCTTCGCGATTCCGCTCAACGCCTGGCACCAGCATTTCAATGCCAGCGGCAGCGAGCCGGCGCGCTATTTCGCGCTGACCAGCCAGCCAGTGGCGTTCGAGCTCTACCGCGACCCGGAATTTATCTATAATACCAACTATCAGTTCAAAGACCGTTTCGATCCTGGCGACGCCGAGTTCTTTTCCAAAGAAGCCAAATACTTCACAGAATATTACGGCGGCATCCTCCATTCCAATTTCATCCCCGACATCCGCAAGATCAATCTCGTCGCCCGCGAGAAGCGCGGCAAGGGCACGCGCAATATGTACATCCACATGTCCGGCGGCTCGATGCTGGCGCATGTTTCGGAATTCCCCGTCGGCCGCTACAAGAAAGCGCACCGGCACGGCCCCGGCGCCCATGTGTTTTTGCTCGACTCCACCGGGTATACGCTGATGTGGCAGGAGGGCGCGAAGCCGAAGCGCTACGACTGGCATGAAGGCACGGTGATCTCGCCGCCGGCCGGCTCTTGGCACCAACATTACAACACCGGCAACCAGCCCTGTAAGTTTGTCGCGCTCCACGCCAACACGGCGGTGCAGGGCGAAGAGCGCGGCGTCGAGCAGATCGAATTCGAGGAGGGCGACGAGTCGATGCGGCAAATGTTCGCCGACGAGTGCGCTAAGAACGGCGTGAAAGTGGATATGTAAGCGCGCGGAGAGCGCCCAAAGGGAAATTCAAAATTGCCAATTCAAAATTGACGAACAGAACACCAAGCGAGGGAGGGCAAAAACTCTGGCGCGATATTTTTCAGATCCGGTAGGAACTGGTTTTGCCGGACGTACGTTCTTCTAGCAAAGCGACGCATTGCTGCGTTCGCCGACAAATACCCTATGCGGAAAACTTTCGTCGGCTGCCGCGCCGGGGCGGTTGCGGCGCCAACAGCGATTGCGATTATCATTTGGAAAAGTGCATAAAT
>JBGTCC010000221.1:0-4055 GCA_041749055.1 Thermodesulfobacteriota bacterium
CGGTTTTGGCGCCGGCGCAGCCGGTTTCTCATCCACGGAGCTGCAGGCAAACATCAACAGGCCCGCGAGCAGGGCGCCGCCAGACCAGGTTGCGCATTGAACTAACGTATTCATTCCCTTTCCTCCTCAAGCCCAAGAACCAAGATTATTGTCTAAAATAATTTGCAATAATTTCTTCAGCTTAAAACATACTTCCGTTTGAATTGTCAAGGCGACGGGCATCACCGACCTTTGAGAATCACGGCAAAAAGAACTATTTAATAATCTCATGACGACAAATTTGACCAACCTCACGAGCTATCGGGTGATCTACGGCGACACCGACCAAATGGGCGTGGTTTACTACGCCAATTATCTGCGCTGGTTCGAACGCGGCCGTTCGGAGTTTTTGCGTCAAATTGGCTTACCCTACGCAACCATCGAAGCAGCCGGGCTCCATTTTCCAGTGGCCGAAGTCACCTGCCGCTATGCCCAGTCGGCGCGTTACGATGATGTCATCGACATCGCGACGACCCTGGTCGACCTCGGCCGGGCCTCGCTATCGTTTGAATACCGAATTTCCCGCCAAACCGACCAACTCACCCTCGCCAGCGGATCGACCAAACACGCCTGTATCGACCGCGAGGGCCAATTGAAGCGTGTCCCCAAAATGCTCGCCGACGCGGTCGAACTGGCAAAGCGAAACCCACCCGGCTAAAGCGCGGCTTCGCTCTGCCCGAGGGACATATTTTTTATCCCAGAGCCGCGTGGCCCGTGCGCGATCTGTTGCCCAAGCGAGCCCGATGGTGCGCCCGAGAACGACCCGTTCAGAATCTGCGGACGCGCAGCACCGGGCCAGAATCTCCCGCCAATATTTTCTCTCTTGACGAGCCCCTGCCCGCCAGGCAGAATCAAATTCATCCCAGCTCTGCAAAATGCGCGGGCAGCGAAAATCTAATCGGAGACTTTATGAAGCAAACTGATCCAATTCATGTCGGCGAATGTGTTCTCGGCAAGGTTCGGCATATCTGCGCGTTTTTCCATAATAAGGAAGACGAATATCGGAGCTTACTCGGTTTCATTGAGGAGGGGCTTGGGCGCAAAGAAAAGGCTTTCCACATCGTCGATCCCAACTATCGCGATTCCCATAGAGCCCGGTTAGAACGTGAGGGGATTGCGGTCGCCGAGGCCGAGCGGTCGGGGCAATTAACTGTTGCCTGTTGGCAGGACGCTTACTTAAAGGACGGTTACTTCGACCAGGACCGGCAGATCAATCTCATCGAAACGGTTTTACAGCAGGGCAAAAAAGAAGGTTTTCCCTTGACCCGGCTGGTGGCCAACATGGAATGGGCCCTGGAGGACAAAGCGGGCGTCGAAGACGTCGTCGAATACGAATCGCGGCTGAACTATGTGCTGCCGAAATATGACGACCCGGTAATTTGCACCTACGACCTATCCCGCTTCAATGCCGGTATCGCTATGGATATATTGCGCACGCACCCAATGGTTATCCTTGGCGGCGTGCTGCAGGAAAACCCGCTTTACGTTCTGCCGGATGAATTTTTAAGCGAACTGGATGAACGTCGCGCACTCGGCTGAGATGAAAGACGTCAATCCTACCGTGGCGAAGTCCACGACGTCGGGACGCGCAGCAGCCGATGATGCGCTCAAGCTCCGCCGCACCATCCGTGATCTCGTTGCGCTGTCGGCGCTACCCTCAATTTGGGTGGATTACGACCTACGGCGCAGCTTGCAAAATCTGACGGACGTTCTGCGGGCAACCCTGCGCGCTTTCACCGTCTGTATACGGGCAGAATTGCCGGACGGTTCGCGCTTTGAAACTGGCTCGGCCAAAGGTCTTGGAAATTCACTGCAACTTGATGGGGAAGTCCGCGACATCCTCGATGCGGTGCAGCCTGAATCCGAGACATTGGCGCAGATCCCGAAATTCAACGGCGGCGGGCCGCTAAACCTGCTGTCGCATCCGGTTTTTTCAGACGGGCGGCGAATAGGCTACTTCGTCGCCTGCTACAAGTCGGATGTTTTTCCGGCGGAAAATGACCGCTTGATTCTTCAGGTCGCCGCCAACCAAACGACACTCCTACTCCGAAGGCACAAAGATCAGGAGGAAAGGTTTGCTCGCAAACTCGCCGAGGAGCGGTTGCGCCAGACCGAACATCATTACCAGCAGGTCGTTCACGCCCTACCCGCAGCCGTTTACACTTGTGATGTCGAAGGGCGGATTACTCTCTTCAACGAGGCTGCGGCGCAGCTGTGGGGACGCCGTCCAAAAATCGGCGAAGACCACTGGTGCGGCTCCTGGAAGATTTATAATCTCGATGGCACGCCGCTGCCGCTCGAGGATTCTCCCATGGTTGTCGCGATCCGCGAACGCCGTTCCGTGCGTGGCCCTGAAATTATTGTTGAACGCCCCGACGGCAGCCGCTCTGTTGTGCTGCCGCATCCTGATCCGATTCGTGATGAATCAGGCGTGGTTATCGGTACAGTCAACATGCTGATTGACGTCCAGGAGCTAAAGCGAGCCGAGCAGGCCCTGCGCACCAGCGAAGAGCGCTTCCGATCATTGCTGACCCTGATGCCGGCGGCCGTCTATGCATGTGACCGCGAGGGCAAGATTACCTTTTATAACCACCGCGCGACCGAGCTGTGGGGCCGCGAACCGAACGCCAACGATCACGATCAGCGCTTTTCCGGTGCCTTCCGCTCATGGTGGCCGGATGGCTCCCCGATGGCGCCTGCCGAGACGCCGATGGCAGCGGCGTTACGCGATGGAACGCGCACGCGTAACGGCGACGTTATCATCGAACGGCCTGACGGGTCGCGCGTTTTTGTCTCAGTCAATATCGACCCGTTACACGACGTGAGCGGCAAACGGTGCGGCGCCATTAACGTGTTTCAGGATGTCACCCAACTCAAGCGCGCCGCAGAAGAGCTGCGCCAACGAGAACAACATTTGCGCGCCGTCATCGAGAACACGCCCGAATGTGTGAAACTCGTCGCCGCCGACGGCACCTTGCTGGAGATCAACAGCCCCGGCTTGTCGATGGTGCAGGCCGATTCGCTCGATGACGTTGTCGGCACGAATATTTACGATCTGATTGCGCCGGAACATCATGACGCCTATCGCACCCTGCACGAGAGCGTCTGCGCCGGCAATAAAGAGCGGCTCGAATTCCAATTCGTCGGGCTCAAAGGGACGCGACGCTGGATGTCCACTCATGCCGCGCCGCTCGCTGACAGCGGCACACTTTTGCACCTCGCCATAACGCGGGACATTACCGAACAAAAGGCTCAGCAGGAGGCTTTGCAAGCGAGCCAAGATCGCTTGAATCGTCTGATGAAGTTGATGCCGGCCGCCATGTACGCCTGTGATGCCGATGGACTAATCACTTATTATAATCAGCGAGCGGCGGAATTGTGGGGACGCGAGCCGCAACTCGGGGACAACCAACAAAAGTTTTGTGCGGCTTACAAGTGCTGGTTTGATGGCAAAGTCATTTCACCCGAGGAAACCCCCATGGCCATTGCGGTGCGCGAAGGCAAAGCCTTCCGCGACTTCGAACCGATCTTCGAACGTCCGGATGGCGGGAAACTGTCGGTGTTGGTGAATATCGACCCGTTATTCGACGCGGAAGGGAAACCCTGCGGCGCGATCAATGTCTTCCAAGATATCACCGAGCGCAAACAGGCCGAAGGAGCCCTGAAAGAATCGGACCGAAAGAAAGACGAATTCCTCGCGATTCTCGCGCACGAACTGCGTAATCCCCTGGCGCCGATCCGTAACGGACTTAAAATCCTCCAGATGGCCGGGAATGAGCCGGCGATCGCAGCGAACGCCGAGTTAATAATGGATCAGGCGCTGAACCAGTTGATCCGGCTTGTCGATGACCTGCTTGATGTGAGCCGGATCACGACCGGCAAGCTTCGGCTTCGCAAAGAACGGGTCGAGCTAAAGGATGTGGTGAACAGCGCGGTCGAGACCAACCGGCCGCTAATTGAAGAGCGCGGCCACACTTTGACGGTGATGCTGCCCCTCGAGCCGATTCCGTTGGACG
>JBGTCC010000222.1:0-2698 GCA_041749055.1 Thermodesulfobacteriota bacterium
CGTCGACGTCGATGAGCAAGCCTTGTAGAACCTCGGCCTTGCCGTCGGCGTTGAAGACTTCGAGCTGGACGTCTTTCAGTTCGGCGCGGTCGACGATCTTCACCCGGCCGTTAATACGAACGGTATTATCATGACCGGGGATCAGAAAGATCAGCCCGATCTTCGCATTGGTTTGCAGATTGCCGTAGCCATGGAATAGCTTGTTGCCGGCCACATCGGGCAGAAACAACTGCTTGTCGTTGAGGATCTTGACAAATCCCGGCCGGCCGCCTTTCGGCGACGCATCGCAATCGCCCTCAGCGCTGCTCGTCGCCATGACGCAGAACGGCGATTGACGGATAAAATCCTGAATCCACTCCGCCATATAGGGCCGTACCTTGCCCTTAGTTCGCTCCGCCGGATAGCCGAATTTTTCCTGATAATTGTTGTCCATCGACCACTCCTTAGAGCTGAGCGAATTATTTCTTCGGATCGAGAAAACTCAAGCGCTCGGCCATGGGCGTTTCGGGAAAGACGAAGCCGCATGACTTGCACGTGCGCATACTCGTGCTGGCATTGAACTCAGTGTACACCGCCGTCACTTGTGACGGAATATTCCCCTGGTTCACCACGCGGGAAAGCACCGGTTCGTCGCACTGTTCACAGAACCAGGCGAACTCTTCTTTCTCTTCCTGTCGCCGTTTGCGCTCGATCACTAGCCCCCAGGTGTTGTCAAAGCGGCGCGGCGAATGGGGCAAGCCGCCGGGGCAGACGAAAATCTCCCCCTCTTTGATCCTAATGATCTGGCGGCGGTCACCTTCCGGCTTCAAAACCAATTCCATCTCGCCTTCAACCTGATAAAAAAACTCATCCCCCGGCTCGATGTGAAAATCCAGCCGGGTATTCGGCCCGCGTATGATCATGACGAGAAAGTCTTTCTGCTGAACCAGTAACTTGTTAGTACGGAATGGCGGATTGAAGTAAGTTTGATTTTCTTCAACCCATTGCTTCAGGTGATAGGTAGACAGGAGGTCCATGGCGATCCCTTTTGGAGTGATGGAGTATTGGAGTACTGGAGTGATGGGGTTTCGGAGAACCCCAACGCGCCACTTTTGCTTTACTAAAAATCCCCGTAGTTCTCGTTGCTTTCCTTGATTATAAGGCTGTCGATCCAGTCCCCATCGAGTTTCTTTCTTTCGAGACTTTCAACAAGTTTCAGTAACCCATTCTCGAGCTTGAAGGCAAGTCCGTTTAAAGCATCGAACTCCTCATCTGTAATTTGTCTGGCCTCGCGATACGCGTGAAGCCCGGAGACATTCTCTCCGAGCGAACCCAAAGCTATGTTTAGAAAGTTGAGATATTCCCTGATCGATTTCCGACAATATCCCTCGGCAATGTTGCGATGAGCGGAGTCGCTCGCCGCTATTGCTTGCGATCCAACCCGTTTCAATTCATAAGGTAGCTTCCGAAATACCTGGCTGGTGAGCCGGTAAAATTCGATAGCATCGTGCTAAACTCGGAGCTGCTGATAACCGCGGTTTTTATTCTTGAGCACCCATCACTCCAAAACTCCATCACTCCAGTTCTGCTTTGTTCATTACTCCATCACCCCAATCTGCTGACATTCCCGCGCCACGCCGTCGGTGATCGCCCACCAGATACCCAATCCTTTGCGCAATGCTTTGACCACCCGCACCTGCATCTCGTTGGTGGTGGCGAACTGTTCGACCAGTTCGTAGCCGATGTTGCTGTGTTCGGTGTCGGCTTCGCCATGTTCGGCGAAGAACTCAATGTCATTGGGCTTCAGACTATAGTGCTCTTTGAAAGCGCGGAAGAATTTTCCACCGGTGAGATGGTTCGAGTATTCGTTGCAGCAATTGGTCGCAGCCACTTGCTCAAGAATGTGATTGCTGCGCAGGGCGATATCCATCCAGCCGATCCGCGCCAACACCGTGGTGGGCAGAAAGTCTTCCTCGATTTCGCAGCGTTCCAACTCTTTGGCCGGCACGCCGATGGCGTCGCCGAAGCGGAGAAATAACGCCCGATGGCCCAGCACCGCCCGCGGCGATCCCTCGAAGTAGCTGTAGCCGACCTCGGAATGGATGACATCGACAAACTTCTTGTGAATCTCCGGATCGTGAATGCCCGACATCTGGCAGCGCACCAACTTGGCGGTATTGATGGCGACATTACAGGCGAAGATGCCCCAGGCTTCCTTGGCCCAGATGCGCACGGCTTCGATGGGCAGCTTGCCCTCGAACAGATCGCGATAGAACGGATGATAGAGCCGGGCGTGGCGCTTCTTCACTTCATCCATCAGCAAATGGCAGAGTTCGTTGGTCGGCAGGGTTTTGCCGTTCAGCACTGCTTCAATCGACATAGCGTTTTCGCTCCTTCGTGCTGGCCCTCACCCTCCCCTCTCCCGAAACGGGCGAGGGTAAGACATGCGGCCGCAACGTTTGCCAAACTATTTTTTATACAGCTGCGCCACAAAGCCGCTATCGTCCAACTCTTTAAGAAAGCGTGGTTCGAGGAAACGCTTTGGATCGGCACCGCGCGCTTTAGGATTGGTCTTGGCCAAGTCTTCGAGTATCGTTTCGACCCCCTTGATGCTCGGGTACGGCAACCGGGCCATGTATTTGATCGCGTAGGTGTTGTAGGCCTCATCCAGCGATGAGCGATCTTTGAGCTTGGTAAATTTGGCGATGGACTGAATGCT
>JBGTCC010000223.1:0-5121 GCA_041749055.1 Thermodesulfobacteriota bacterium
GCGCGACTATCGCAGCGCGCGCGCGAAAATCGGCCTGGTGCCGCAGGAAATCAGCACCGACGCCTTCGAGTCGGTATGGGCGACGGTGAGCTTCAGCCGCGGTCTTTTCGGCTGCGCGCCCAATCCGGCCTACCTTGACCAACTGCTGCGCGAGCTGTCGCTCTGGGATAAACGCCGGCACAAAATCATGACGCTCTCCGGCGGCATGAAGCGGCGCGTCATGATCGCCAAAGCGCTGGCTCACGAACCGCGAATCTTGTTCCTCGACGAGCCCACCGCCGGCGTCGACGTGGAGCTGCGCCGCGACATGTGGGCGCTGGTGCGCCGCCTGAGAGAAAACGGCGTGACGATTATCTTGACCACCCACTACATCGCCGAGGCCGAAGAGATGGCCGACCGCATCGGCGTCATCGACAAGGGTGAGCTGATTCTGGTCGAGGGAAAAACCAAGTTGATGAAGAAGCTCGGTAAAAAACAACTGACGCTCAATCTACTCAAACCGCTGGCAGCTATCCCGCCGGAGCTGGGCGATTGGCGCCTGGCGCTCAACGCCGGGGGAGCCGAATTGGAATATACCTTCGACGCAACCCAAGAACGCGCCGGCATTCCCGCCCTGCTGCAACGCATGAGCGACCTCGGCATCCGCTTCAAGGATTTGAACACGCGCCAGAGCTCGCTGGAAGATATCTTCGTCAGCCTGGTCAGCGACCGGTGAGAATACGTTTGTTCCAATCGTTCAAACCGTTCAAATCGTTGAAGGAGGAAGATTCGGATAGGGAGGAATGGCCGCAACGTCTGTCCTGAGCGAATGCGAAGGAACTGGAGCCGCGCGAAATTCGCAATGCAAATCAGCAGATTCCGGACTTTGCGTCTTGGCGAGTGATATTCCGATTTAATTTTTTGCGTGCTTTGCGCTCTTTGCGGCCAACTCCCGTTCCCGAAGCGTTTGAGTAACCCATGAGCAACCTAGCATTCAACCGCCACAGCGTCTGGGCTATCTATAAATTCGAGATGGCGCGCGCGCTGCGTACGCTGTTTCAGAGCGTAATCGCGCCGGTGATCACGACTTCGCTATACTTCGTCGTCTTCGGCGCGGCCATCGGAGCGCGCATGGCCCAGATCGACGGCGTCTCCTACGGCGCCTTCATCGTGCCGGGATTGATCATGCTTTCGCTTTTCACCCAGAGCATCTCCAACGCCTCCTTTGGGATTTACTTCCCCAAGTTCACCGGCACGATTTATGAGCTCTTGTCCGCGCCCGTCTCTTACCTTGAAATCGTCATCGCTTACGTCGGCGCCGCGGCCTCAAAGTCCATCGCCCTGGGCCTAATCATTCTCGCCACCGCCGCGCTGTTCGTGCCGGTGCAAATCATGCACCCGCTGTGGATGATCGCCTTTCTCGTGCTCACGGCGGCGACCTTCAGCCTGTTCGGCTTCATCATTGGAATATGGGCCAAGAATTTCGAGCAGTTGCAGTTCATTCCCTTGCTGATCGTCACGCCGCTAACCTTCCTCGGCGGCGCCTTCTACTCCATCGACATGCTGCCACCGGCCTGGCGCACCGTCGCCCTGTTCAACCCCGTGGTCTACCTGATCAGCGGCTTTCGCTGGAGCTTCTACGAGTCGTCCGACGTGAGCGTCGAAGTGAGCCTCGCCATGACGCTGGCGTTCTTTATGGTTTGTCTGGCGGCAGTCGGCTGGATTTTTAAGACGGGTTATCGGTTGAAGAGTTAAACGGAGTCAAAAGGGAGACACCATGAAGATAGATTCCAAAGGCTTCCGCGTGCGCGAGGGCAAGGACGTTAATCTGAAAAAGTGGCCCACTGAAGTCAAACCCTACTACGATTCAAAAAAGCATTTCAAAAAGATATTGCGCGAGCGCATCGAAAAGTTGATCGATCTACAAACTATTCTCTACGCCTCGGACAGTTTCTCCTTATTATTGATCTTCCAAGCCATGGACGCCGCGGGCAAGGACAGCGCCATCAAACATGTGATGTCCGGCGTCAACCCCCAAGGCTGCCAGGTGTTTAGTTTCAAGCATCCGAGCCTCGAAGAACTGGACCATGATTTCTTGTGGCGCACCACCCAGTGCCTGCCCGAGCGCGGCCGCATCGGCATCTTCAACCGTTCCTATTATGAAGAGGTTCTGATCGTTCGGGTTCACCCCGAGCTGCTGCGCAGCCAGCGGCTTCCCGATGGGGCGCAGGACGAAAAGACCATCTGGGAGGATCGCTATCGCTCGATCCGTGATATGGAAGCACACCTGCACCGCAACGGCACCAGGATCATCAAGTTCTTTCTCCATCTATCCCGAGAAGAGCAGCGCCAGCGCTTCCTCGCCCGCATCGACGAGCCGGATAAGAATTGGAAGTTCAGCATGGGCGATATGAAGGAGCGGGAACTTTGGAGCGATTACATGAAGGCATACGAGGCCTGCCTGAACGCCACCAGCACACCCCAAGCGCCATGGTACGTCGTCCCGGCGGACGACAAAGAAAATGCCCGGCTGATCGTTTCGCAGATCATCCTGGACACCCTCCAAGGTTTGAAAATGGACTATCCGAAACTTAGCGATGAAAAGCAGAAGGAACTGCGCTCGATCCGCAAACTGCTGGCGAAGTGAGAGCAATGTTCAGTCTCGTCTTGCGCCTGGCCGAATTCGTCACGCTAATCGGTGTCGACTTAAGAATGACGCTTTAATTTGTTCAATGTTCCAGCATTGTTTTGTCTGCAATCCCCGGGAAAATTTCCCATCACCGCTCGTTAGATCGTAACGACAGTCGAACTTCCCATCGCCCCACATTGGGAAATTTCCGGTCCACGCGGTTTCGGTTGCGCGTGTAAGCATCCTTGACATATCGACTGATTCAACTAAAAGAATGATGAGTTCGCCCACCCAAGCTCCGATAAATTCGATTGGTGAGTGGGCAATTTTGTCGGCGGAGTCGAGACCGAAGGATGCCAGTGCAGAATTTCCTAGCGAGAAATGTTTTGTCGGTCTCGCTGTTGGGCTTGCTGCTATTCGCGACCGCCGCATACGGTCAGCAAAGTAAAGCGGCCGGTCCGGCCGAATGGGACAAGTGGGTCGATGCCGCCAGGAAAGAAGGCAAGGTCACGGTATCGCTCCCGGCCAGCGCCGAGTTGAAAAGACAAATCGAAGAGCAATTCAAAAAACGTTTCGGCATCGAAGTGGAAGTCTTCACGGCGCGCGGCAGCGCCGGCGTGCGCCGCATGGCGGATGAGTTCAAAGCCGGGGTGCGCCATTTCGATCTCCACATCGGCGGTTCCTCGTCGATCATTACCGGCATGCTCGACGAGGGCATTCTCGATCCGATCGATCCCTGGCTGGTACTGCCTGAAGTTAAAGATCCGAAACAGTGGTGGGGCGGTCATCTGTGGGTCGATACGGCAAAACGATTCATTTACATGTTTCAGGCTTATTTGCCGGAGAGTATTTGGATTAACACCGATCTGGTCAAACCGAACGAACTGCGTTCCTTCGACGACTTTCTCAACCCGAAGTGGAAAGGTAAAATCGGCTATCTCGATCCGCGCACGCCCGGCGGCGGCGACTCAAACTGGTCCTACATGTGGCAGGTCAAAGGCGAAGAGTATTTGAAAAATCTCGCGGCGCAGGATTTATATATCGGCCGCGATCAGCGCGTGCTGTCGGAAAATCTGGCCAAGGGACGGGTCGCCGTCATGATCGGTAACACCTACTATTCTTTTATGCCGTTTGTTAAAGCCGGTTTGCCGGTCAAGCCCCTGCCGACTCTCAAAGACGGAACTTTCGGCACCGCCGGCAGCGGCAATCTGGCGATCATCAAAGCGCCGGCGCATCCGAACAGCACTAAGGTCTTTGTCAATTGGCTACTCAGCCGCGAGGGGCAGGAGGTCTTTTCCCGCGGCCTCGGTCAAGCTACTCGACGTCTCGATGTCGATACCCGTTGGCTGCGAGAATTGGGCACCATCGCAGCGAAAGACTCCATGTCTCTCGATGCATTTTGGCAGGTCGAAAATCAGTCCGAGGAAAAACTCGATAAAGTGCGCAAACCGGCGCAAAAGTTTGCCCATGCGCTATTGAAGTAGCGGCGCTGGCGCCGAGTGGCAAGTGCAAGTAAAGCTCATCAGCGAAAGGATTCTCTAAATGACTAACCTAGCGAAGTCGACTGGGTCCAGCTTCGATATCTTGGAAGGGTTTTTCAAAAAATACCCCGACGTTCCCAAGGAGACGATTCTCAAGCAACATCTGCTGAGCCTGGGGCATTGGTTCAGCGACGCCGCGCTCCAGGCCGCGGACGGCGCTCTGGTCAAGTCCTACCGCTTGTTCTCCTACGACCTCGTGCCGATGTCCGAGTTCAAGCGCAACGAGCATCGGCGCGTGCCGGAGCACTTCGTTACGCTCAATGGGCCCTATGGCATGCGCCCAGTGGCGATTCAGACTTCGCTGTCACCCCATTCACCTTACCTGATCGATGTTGTCGATGGCCGCCTCGTCATGACCACCGCAGGCCATGTGCTCGCGGAAGTGCGCTTTCCGAAAACACCCGACTACTACACCAAGAGTTTGCCGGATGGCACGCCCTATCATGAGATCGTCGCCTTTGGCGCGTTCATTACAATTTTTCGCAATTGCCAATACTGGGGGGCGAAGGAGGAATGCAAGTTTTGCGACATTAACGAGAACGCCCGCCAGATGAAGCTGTCGCGCGATTTCACTTTGGCGGCGCCGGTAAAATCATTGGAAGATGTCAGGCTAGTCTGCGAAGAAGTCATCAGCAACGCGCGTAGACTGGGCGTCGCCGGCCCCGGCTTCGTCCTCAGCGGCGGCAGCATCACCAAGACGCTGCACGGTAAGAGCGAAGTGGACTTCTACGAGCCCTACATCCGCGCCATCAAAGGCACCTCGTCCAATCCGCGCATCACCTTCGAGGTCAACGCCCGGCCCAAGGAAGAAGTAAAACGCTACAAAGCCGCCGGCGCCGACAACATTCATTTCAACATGGAGACCTGGGACAGGGAGCTGTTCGCCTGGATCAATCCCGGCAAGGCCGAGCGCGTCGGCTGGGACAACTGGGTGCGCTGGATGGAAGATGCCGTGGAAGTCTTCGGTCCCGG
>JBGTCC010000224.1:0-7018 GCA_041749055.1 Thermodesulfobacteriota bacterium
AGATCTTCAAAAAGCGCACTGATCTGTCAGCGGAAGTGAAACACAAAATCCTCAGCGACAACGCCAAGGCTTTATACGGGCTGTGAGTAAATCCGCACGAGGAGAGTTGGCCGCGAAGAACCTAGCGCGGCACGGCCGCAACCAAATGGAAAAGAGCTTTTCACCACGAAGTGAATCATGATCTTACGCACGCCTACAGAGGATGAAAGTGGTAGCATTCCCAGACCATGCCCTCTTCCTTGATTCGTCATTCCCGCGCACGCGGGAATCTAGGTTTGTTCTGCGCCGAATTAGTCTGGATACCCGCTTTCGCGGGTATGACGGGAGCCCCGGAGGCCCTTCGTTGTGCATATCATCCCCTCACATGTATTTTCGAAGGAGGACACGAAGAGCACGAAGTTCGGAGGCCTAATTGTCCGAAACCTTCGTGTCCCTCGTGCCTTCGTGGTGAAATTGGATTTGTCATCCAATCTATAATTCATGCCAGCTCGCGCCTAACCGCTTCGATGTTCCAGCAATTCACCTGAGATCCGGAATCTTCTTCCAGATCATTATTGCCTCTAACCTTGACCGTGGGTGCTCTGGCGTACTAATTACGCTGAAGGCTGATTAATTATCCAGCGGCGCTGGCAAAAACAGATCAAGGAAACTAACACCATGGCTGAATTCAAAGCGGTTGGGGCGTCGGTACCGAGGGCGGAGGCGGGTGACAAGGTCAGCGGTCAGTCGGTCTACGCCGCAGATGTTAAGCTGCCTGGGCTGCTCTGGGCGAAGATCTTGCGCAGTCCGCATCCGCACGCGCGGATTGTCCGCGTCGATACAAGCAAGGCAGAAAAAGTTAACGGCGTGAAGGCGATTCTCACCGGCGCGGATGTGCGCGGGTTGTTTATCGGCAAGCAGATTCGCGACCTGCCGGTGCTGTGCTGGGACAAAGCGCGCTTCGTCGGCGACCGGGTGGCGGCGGTGGCGGCGGAGACCGTGGATGCCGCCGAGGAAGCCATTCAATTAATCGATGTCGAATACGAGATTCTTCCCGCGGTATTCGATCCGCTGGAAGCGATGTCACCGGACGCGCCGCAGCTCCATGACAACGTCGCCGGGTATGACGGCGCGCCGAAAAATATTCTCGCCGCCGACCTGCGTAACGGTCTCACTCGTTTAGCCTGGAAAAAAGGCGATATCGAGCAAGGCTTCCGCGACGCCGATCAGGTATTCGAACACACCTTCAATATACCGGCGCGCCATCAAGGCTACCTCGAACCGCACGCGGCGACCGTCGCCATCGAGGCGGACGGCCGCGTGCAAGTTTGGGCCGGAGTGAAAAATCCGTTCGGAGTGCGCAGCCAGTTATCCAAATGCTTGGATTTGCCCGAAGATCGCATCCGCATGAACGTGGTCAACGTCGGCGGCGAGTTCGGCGGCAAGGGTGACGGTGTCGACTTGCCGATCCTCTATTTTCTTGCGCGGAAAACCGGACGGCCGGTGAAGTTCATCATGACCTACGCTGAGGAGCTGTCGGCGAGCAATCCTGCTCATCCGACGGTGATCACGATCAAGAGCGGGGTAATGCGCGACGGCAGGCTGGTCGCGCGGCAAATGCGCGCGGTCCATGCCAGCGGCGCCTATGGCGCGCTCAAGTCCAATACCTCGCTGGCGACCTGGCACTACGCCGGCGGCCAGTATCGCATCGAGCACGCCGACATCGAGTTCATGCAGATCTATACCAATACCGTGCCTGGCGGTTATTACCGAAGTCCCGGCGCGGTGGCGACGGCGTTCGCAGTGGACTGCCACACCGACATCATGGCCAAAGAATTGGGCATCGATGCGGCGGAGTTCCGCCTAATGAACTTTCTTAGCGACGGAGAAACCGACGCGGTCGGTCAAGAATTGAAAGACGTCCGCTTTCGTGAAGTGCTCCAAGGCGCACTGGACGCCGCCGGTTGGAAGAAACGGAAGAAAACCAATCATGGTCGCGGCATCGCGCTCTCGGGCCGCCATATCAGCGGCGGCGATACCGGCGTGATTCTCAGCGCTGAAGCGGACGGCTATTTAATCGTCAGTCCGAGCATCGATCAAGGCTCGGGCACGCACACGATCTTGCGCCAGTTGGTTGCAGACCGGATGAAGATCGGCATCGATCGGGTGCGCGTGGTTATCGGCGACACCGACACGGCGCCCCACGATGGCGGCATGCGCGCGAGCCGCATGACTTACGTCGCCGGCAATGCGATGATCACCGCCTGCGATCAGTTGCACGAGAAACTGCTCACGGAAGCAGCGCGCATCTTGGAGAGCCGCAAGGAAGAAATTGAATTCGACGGCGCTAAGTTTTTCGTACGCCAAGATCCCGGCCAGCAGGTGCCGATGCGCCGTGTTGTCGCTCAGGCGACGGAACCGCTGCTAATCACCGTCTATGAAGACTATCGCGCACCCGACGAGTTTTCGTACATCTGCGCACAGGTCGCCGAGGTCGAAGTCGATCCCGAGACCGGCGCGGTGAAACTCCATCGCTTCGTTACCGCCCACGATGTCGGCACGATCATCAATCCGTTGACACATCAGGGGCAGATCGACGGCGCGGCGGTGATGGGCGTCGGCCAGGGACTCATGGAAGAGATCGTCATCGATCAAGGCAAGGTGACCAACAATAATCTCGGCGATTACAAATTGCCATCCATCGCCGATCTGTTCGAGTTGAAAACTGTTCTCGTCTCCTCCGGTGGCGGCGTCGGCCCGCATAACGCCAAACCCATCGGGGAGTTCGCCAACAATGCGCCGCCGGCGGCCATCGCCAACGCGATCGCCGACGCGGTTGGCGTGCGCTTGTTTGATCTGCCGGTAAGAGCGGAGACGATTTATCGCGCGTTGCGAGCCCATCAACACTAAGCAGCCGGCGTTGGTCGCGACCGGTCAGCGTGCATCGTCAGTCGATGCGGCAGAGCACTGAATATGGCAATGCCGGGCGCGGGATGTAAAATTCGCGTCAGTCTAGTCCCTGCGTTTCCTTTCGATGGCTCGGACGTTTGTCTCGATGCGGCGCAAGGTCGTCAGCTCTCGGTCGATCAGGTGACGGCGAACTCTTTCCCGCGTGGGATTTTCCATCTCGAACCCTTTGTCGACCATGGAAATCGCAGCAAGCACGTCCTTCAAGCGATTTTCCGGCAGCGCACCCTCCTCGGGAATCAAACGCTGCACGATCGCCGGCCGTTCATTTTGTTGCGCTTCTCGGCGCTCCGCGCTGCGCGCGGCGAGAGCGCCCCTGTCACGCGCGCCACAGCCGATGATCGTCAAGCTAAGAATAACCATGGCGGCATAACTCATTTTATTCATAAGCGCCTCCGTACCTGTATTAGTTTTGGCCGCAAGTTGAAGTTGACGGGTCCGGGCATCGAAATATTAACTCTTTCGCTTATACGATGACTGGTCAATTCTCAACCGCGGGACAACTTCTACGGATTAGACGAAGATGACCTGGCGGCATTCACGGCCATCGATGATTTTGCCGCTCCGCAATCCAGACAGGTGGTTTGAAGGAAGTGCTGATTTGCGGTAGGTTCAAGAACTTTTCATGTAACCGGAGGTAGTAGGACGGCCGTGGCATGCTTACGATATGAGATTACGATTTTATTCTTCTTCGGCCTTTTATTTGGCGTGGTCTCGGCGCAAACCAAGAAGCCGGGCACGCTGTCCGAGCTGGTGGCTTATACCGGCGCGGACCGGGAAAAGATTCTCATCGCCGGCGCCAAGGCTGAGGGGAAAGTCACCTGGTACACCTCGCTGGCCGGCAGTTCCTATAAAGAACTGGCTCAGGGGTTCGAGAAAAAATACGGCGTCAAAGTCGATGTCTACCGGGCGGCGAGCAACGATTTGATGGCGCGCATCACTGCCGAGGCGAAGGCGCGGCAGTATTTGGTCGACACCATTGAAACGACTTTGCCCCTGCTCAAGAGCTTGCGCGAAGATGGGCTCCTGGCGGTTTATGCTTCGCCGCATCTGCAAAAATATCCCGCCCATGCCAAGGAAAAAACCGGCAACGGCCTTTACTACTGGGGCGTCAATCGCGAGAGCTTCATTGGCGTCGGCTATAATCCCAATTTGATTTCCGCCGGCGCGGTGCCGAAAAACTTCGCCGGCTTGCTAAACCCGCAGCTCAAGGGCAAAATCGGTATGACCACCAGCGACACGGGTGTGCGCATGATGGGCGCGATTTTGAAGTTCAAAGGGGACGGGTTCGCTAGCAAACTAAAAACGCAGGAGGTCAGCTTGCATTCCGTTTCCGGGCGGGCGATGGCCGACTTGGCGATCTCCGGCGAGGTGCCGATCTCGCCGTCGATCTTTCGCGATCATGCCATGGAGTCAAAGCTCAAAGGCGCGCCGATCGACTGGGTGGCGATGGAAGGTGTGCCGACCAATGCCGGCGCCACTGCGATTATCTATCAGGCGCCGCACCCGCACGGGGCGATGCTGCTGGCGGATTTCATTCTCAGCCCGGAAGGCCAGAAAATTCTCGAAGACTTGCAGTTCGGCAGCCCGTCAAAAGACTTTGGCTTCAAGCGCTGGTATCCCGAGGCGGGCTTGACTACGCATCAGTACGACCGGGAAGCGACCCAGTGGCAGAAGGCGTTGCGCGAGCTCGGGCGAAAATCGTAAGCGCGAAAAATTCGGCCGCAATGAATCTAGCGCAGCGAAGCCGCAACCGAAAACAAGAATGGCCGCAAAGAACGCAAGGGGCGCAAATAAAAAGATCGGACGTGTAGGGGCGGGTTTGAAGCCCGCCCTTCTGCGGGAGGCTATATGTTGCAGACCAGCGAGCGGAATTCACAAAGCGAGTCGGTGCAATCGACATTGAATTACATCATTCCAGGCGATGAGAAACCGGTGACTCAGTCCAACTTGCCGGGCGAAGTGCGGGTCACCAGCAATTCGGGAAATTACCAGGCGCATGCGGTGAGGATCCGCAACGGCCGGTTGATGAACGGATTCTCCCTCGACAAGGAAGGCTTCCTCTTGGTGCGGCATGAAACCCGGATGGAAGATTTTTACAATGACGAAGAAGTAAAGCGGGTTTACTATCCGGAGATCGAACAGCTGGTAAAGCAGGCGACCGGGGCGGCGCGGGTCTTGGTATTCGACCACACGTTACGTGCCGAGAACGACGCAACGCGCGAGGAAAAGCTTGCCAGCCGGCCGGTGCGCAGCGTGCATAACGACTACACGGAATGGTCGGGGCCGCAGCGAGTGCGCGATCTATTGCCGCAGGAAGAAGCTGAAGCATTGATGCAAAAACGGTTCAGCGTGATTCAAGTGTGGCGGCCGGTGCGCAACCCGGTGGTCTCCGCGCCGCTGGCGATCGCCGATTCGCAAAGCATTGCCGCCGAAGATTTGATCGGCACCGAAAGGCGCTATCCAGACCGCGTCGGCGAGATCTATCATCTCGCCCACAATCCCAACCATCGCTGGTACTACTTTCCCAACATGCAGACCGATGAAGCGATCGTCTTCAAGTGCTACGATTCCATGAAAGACGGCCGCGCGCGCTGGTCCGCCCACGCGGCGTTCGACGATCCCAACAGCCCCGCTAGCTCAACTGGCGCGCCGGCGCGCGAGAGTATCGAGATGCGCACGCTGGCGTTCTTCGATTGATCGGAGGATTTAACCACAAAGAGCACAAAGTTCACATAGAAAAAGATTCGGATTCGGATGGCTGGCCGCAAAGAACGCAAAGACACAAAAGGAGCGCAGCAACCTGCGCCCCAAAGAATTTATTTTTGCGAATTTGACGTTCGTTGCGGGCCATTCTTTCTAGGCCGGAACCAGTTCCGGGTCGACCGGATATTCTGACAGGATTTCGCCGCCGTCTTTGGTCACGCGCATGAGATGTTCGAGCTTGACCGGGTAGTGGTTGATCTCGCACGCGACGATCATGTTTTCTTCCAGCGTGATCATGTACTTTTCCGGATCGCCGCCGCGCAGCCAGGGCGATTCATAAATACACAAACCGACGCCGTGGAAGCCGTCGAAGCCGGGCAGGCGGGCGCTGGCGCCTTTGCCGAAGGACTTGAACGCCTCGGCGCAGGAGCCGGGGCGGACGAACTGGATCGCTTCCTGCAGCGAACGATAGGCTTCTTTATAGCGCTGTTTAGTTTCGGCCGTCGGCGCGCCGCGGCTGAAGGTGCGGGCGAAGTCGCTGTAGTAACCGCCGGGGCCGGCGACGGTGGCGTCGCAGATGACTAAATCGCCTTCCTTGACGACGAGATCTGCGCCCATCGGTTCGTTGTGCGGCCGCGAGTCGATGGTCGAGGAATCGTAGATCGAAATAAATTCGCTGCCGGCTTCGAAGCCCTGATCCATTAAATAATCGAGCATGATCCGGCTCAACTGGGCTTCCGGCGGATCGGCTTTACGCAGCTCGCCGCGCACCAGATCGTAACCCTTGGCCTTGGCTTGGGTCGTCCAGCGGATCAGTTGCAATTCGTCAACCGACTTGACGACGCGTGCCTGGTGCACGGCCTGGCAGCCGTCGACCAGATTCACGCCTTTGGCCTTCAAGCCGTCCACCGCCGTCAAATTCAAATAATCGACGCCGACACGCTCGCCGGCAGCGCCCAGTTCCTTCAAGCCGGCAATCGCTTGATCGACAAAGTCTTCAGTGGCGATGGGCGGGCGCATGGCGAACATGTAGGCGTCAAAGCGCGCGCTGCGATAGTCGCTCTTGCGCGACAGCTCGCGCTGGCAGACGATCGGCTCCCCTGCGAGGGGAATCAAGGCAAAGCGTTGAATGCCGGTGGCGCGCAGGCCCAACATCATGACGGTATTGGTCGCATAGCGGATATTCAAAAAGTCCGTCAGCAAGAGCGCACCGAGGCCTTGCCGCTTCATTTCGCCTTGCAGCCGGGTTAAACGGTCGCGTTTCAAACGCTCCATGTCGACGCCGAACGGGGATAGATCTGGATAAAACATATCATCTCCTTGGACTTCGCCGTTCGTATCGGCAATCTATTTCAGAGTCAAGGCG
>JBGTCC010000225.1:0-5444 GCA_041749055.1 Thermodesulfobacteriota bacterium
CTCGAAGCGTTCGAGGCCGGCGCGAATCGAATGCTCGATGGCCGAATAGTAACAGACGGTGAAGTGGAGAAACGGATGTTCCTCGGCGCAGCCCCAGTAGCGGCCATACATCGCCTGGTCATCGCGCACATTGAAGGTGCCGGCGATGATCTTGCCGTCGCGCTCGGCGAGCATCAAGCAGAGATGCCCGGCAAAGCGTTTGTGCAGTTCGTCAAAAAATTCTTGGGTCAAATACTGCCGGCCGTAATACAGTCGGTCGACATGGCCCTTGTACAGGCGAAACATCGTGCGCAGCTGTTTTTGCGTGAGCTCCGCGCCTTCATAGGCGCGGATCGTGATGCCGCGTTCGGCCACCTCGCGCCGCTCGCGCTTAACCTTGTTACGCCGGTCGCTGCGAAAGCTCGCGAGATAATCGTCGAAGGAATTAAAACTGCGATTCTGCCAATGATACTGAATGCCGTGGCGTGGCAGGAACCCCACCGCTTCGAGCGCCTCGCGTTCGTCGGCCAGGCAGAAATTGACATGCACTGACGAGATCTTGTTGTCGGCGGCGATCTTCGCCAGAGCCTGGCCCATGAACTGAATCAAATGCGGCCGGTCTTCGCCCGGCGCGGTGATGAAACGATGGCCGGTCACCGGCGTGAACGGCACACCGACGAGCATTTTGGGATAATATTGAATGCCCGCATGCTGCGCCGCCTCAGCCCACTCGTAGTCGAAAACGAACTCGCCCATGCTGTGGAGTTTCAAATACATCGCGCAACCGGCAATCAACGCGCCGCCCTTCTCCACGACAATATGATGCGGCAACCAGCCGCTCTTGTCATTGACACAGCCCGACTGTTCGAGGCTTTCCAACCAATCCCACTTGATAAACGGCGTCGCCGCGCCGACCAGCGCATCCCAACGCTCACGCGGCACCTCGGCGATCTTCTGCACCACTCGCAGGCTCATTTGCTCGGCCATTAGTTCTAATCCTAGCTGATACTTTGGCTCTTTTATACTTTTACGCCAAGGATTGGAATCTAAACCGCTTTTGGCGCGCTGATTCCCGTTTGTGCCCGGCGCCCGCCCTTGACAACCCGTCCTGGCGACCTTATTGATTGTCTCAATGGTAGATTTCCTATGGTAATTTACAATCTCCTGTGTAAGAAGAAACATAGCTTCGAAGGCTGGTTTCCGAGCTTCGAAGACTTCCAAAAACAGGCCGACAAGAAACTGATCTCTTGTCCCACTTGCGGCACCACCAAAGTCGAGAAAGTGCCGCACGCCTGCGCCGTCCATGTAAAAAAAGAGCAGCCGCCCGCGCCGGCGGTGAAAAAGCATGTTCCGGCACCGGCGCCGCCGCCAACCGCAGCGGAATTCAACGAGATGCTCCTGCGCGTGCACCACTACGTCAAAGAAAACTTCGAAGACGTCGGCCCACGCTTCGCCGAGGAAGCCAAGCAGATCCACAAAGGCGAAGCGACCGAGCGACCGATTCACGGCACCGCCACCATCAGCGAAGTCAAAGAGCTAGCCGAAGAAGGCGTGCCATGCATGCCGCTGCCCAAGCCCGAGCTCGATAGCTAATGTTGCGTTCACACTGAGCGTTTTACTAAAGCACCGGCGGCGCTTTCTAATTCTTCATACCGCCCAGCAAGGCCATCCCCCTCCAAAGTCACCTAGCCCGGCTGTTATTCCGGGCGAAGCGAGAAATCTCGTCCGAATTCCGAGCATAATCCTGTAGCGGTACGATCAGCCCTTGCATTCGCCGCGCTTCTACGAAATAGAATCGTCAGTACGCTGTAACGGGAGGCTTCATGCTACTGATCAATAACAAAGTCGTCGAACAAATCCTCGACATGAAGGGCTGCATTGAAGCCCTCGATACCGGCTACCGCGACCTGGTCAACGAACGGGCCAACTACCGCGGCCGCTACGACTTCTTCGTGCCCAACGACGATCCCAAGTTGATGTACCGCTGGGGCACCATGGAAGGCGCGTCGCGATCCTTCGAGACCTTCGCGATCAGAATGAAGTCCGACATGCTCGAATGGCCGGACGGCAAGACCGTGGAAAAGTACTGTGTCCAGCCCGGCACCTTTTGCGGTTTCGTCATGGTTTTTTCAACGCAAAACGGCGAGCCGCTGGCGATCATCAACGACGGTATCATCCAGCATATGCGCGTCGGCGCCTGCGCCGGTCTCGGCGTGAAATATCTCTCCCGCGAAGATTCCAAGACCGTTGGCATTTTGGGTTCCGGCGGCATGGCGCGCACCTACCTCCTGGCCTTTAACGAGGTGCGCAAGATCACCAAGGTCAGAGTTTACAGCCCGACTAAATCGAATCGGGAAACCTACGCCGAGGAAATGAGCAAAAAACTGGGAATTGAAATCATTGCCGTGGACAAACCGGAAGAGGTCCTGCGCGGCTCGGACATTGTCGCCACCTGCACCGATTCGATCGAAGTCTTAGTGAACGATCCCGACCTGATCGAATCCGGCATGCATCTTACCTGCGTCAAAGCCAACGAGTGGAGCCCGGAGATCGTCAAGCAGTCCGACGTAGTGATCCGCATGGGCCGCCCGACATTGAATCTCGATGTCGGCCAACTGCGCATCGGCGGCGAAGCCGCGGTGGTCGCCGGCAACGCCGAAGAGATCAAGCGCATCGCCAATCCGAAGGTCGACATCTTTTCCAGAGACTATCCGCTGCTCACCGATATCATGGCCGGCAAGCTCCAAGGCCGCACCGATAAAAACCAAGTCACCTTCTTCGCCAACGCCGGCACCCAAGGATTGCAATTCGCATCCACCGCCGGCTACGTCGTCCGCGAGGCGAAAAAACGCGGCCTAGGCCAACAGATCCCCACCGATTGGTTTTTGCAGGATATCCGCGACTGAAACAGAATTCCTGTGGGTATTAGATAAGTTGCACTAATCGGCAAATGAGTTCGGCGTATCCGATGGTTTTTCCGTTCGTTCCTTCAAATAGACTCAAAACAGGCCCCAATACCTGTCGAAGCACTCCTAAGAAACTTTCGAACTCACCAACGAAGCATCGTTCCACTCTGATTGTTTCGGTAGCAAGCCGCGCGAATTGAGCGTCCGCGCCACGCGCGCTTGGTAGAGTTGCCTCAACTGCAGCGCCACCGCATCTCCTTCAATAATTCCCAGCGCAGCGGCGATAGCCAGCAGTGTCGCCATCCCTTCCCGCCGGCTTTGCGCGCGCAACTGAAAGGTCGAATCGTTCGGCGTGCTGATCTTTACCCGCGGCACGTCTCTGAGTTCGTGTTGGCGGGAATGAATCTTGCGCGCTTGGCGCCAGGTGCCGTCCGGAACGATCAACTGAATCGGTCTCGGGTCTTGGGCAACCAGCGCCGGAGTGAGTTCGACGGCATCCGAGCTCGGGTAAAACAGCAAGGAACGATAGTGAGGAGACAGCAAATCGCTCAGATCGAGCGTCTCCCGGCTTTCGCCGCGTATGCGCAACTCGCTATTGACCAGCGCGCGGCGCGCCAGCATGCCGGTGTTGCTGCTGCGCAGCAGCTCGTGACGATGGATCACCAGCGTCACCTTCGTGCGTAAATCCAACCGCGGCAACACCGCGCACATGCACAGCGTCAGCGATGAATCGCACGCCGAGCACCGCTGTTTTGGTTTTCCGACGCTAGTCAATGATAGATTGCCTCGACAACTTTATAACTTCCCAGACAGAACAAAGCTATCGACAAGTTTGTACCCGATATCGACTTTGATCCTCGTCACTCCGAAGCAAGCCGCAATCCAGGTGACGGACAGCGCCCGTCATACAGTTGAAAAACGCTTTCCAGGTGGATGTTGGGTCTGGATGCCGGGTTACACCGGCATGACGGAATTTCCGTGCGCTGAAAGCATGCCCTGAGCGCGAGCGAAAGGCGCGCAGATTCAACCCATCCCGAGAGCAACGCTAAGACTCCGATTGCTTGTAAAATTTCATCTGCGGGAATAAGTACAAACACGATAATCTAAAGAACCAGGAAACCTCCATGGCCCTGAAACAAAAACTTTCCGATCAAGTTCGCGAACTGCGCCAGACCGATTCGATTCTTTGGATGATCGCCTTGGGCCACACCTTTACCCACTGGTGCCCGGCCACTTTCTATCTGTTGCTGCCGTTTTTGGTTAAGGAAATGGGCCTCACCTACAGCCAAGCCGGTTTTCTGGTTACCATCCGCGCCGCGGCCAATCTGTTGATCAATATACCGGCCGGCATGCTCGTCGACTTGATCGGTAAGAAGGCGCTGCTGATGGCGCTGGCGCTGGTCGCCACCGGCGTGCCCTACTTTCTCGTCGGCGTCAGCCAGAACTATTTTTGGATCGCTTTGTTCATGGCGTTCGTCGGTGTCGGCAATTATCTTTGGCATCCGGCGGCGATCTCGACGCTGTCAGAGCGCTATCCCGACAAACGCGGCTTTGCCATCGCGATCCACGCCATGGGACCCAACGTCGGTGAAAGCCTGGCGCCGCTTTTCGTCGGCATCTTGTTGCTCTACTTGTCCTGGCGCAACGTGCTGTTCATCAATTTAATTCCAGGAATCGTGATCGCATTCGTCCTGTGGAAGTTTCTCTTTGGCAAGCTCGACAGCCTCGCCCAGTCGAAAAAGGGCTTGTCAGCAAAAGAGTACTTTTCCGGCATGAAAAAGCTCGCGCAGAACCCGAGCATTCTCATGCTCGTCCTGGTCGCCGGCATGCGCTCGATGACCCAGCAAGGGTTGCACACGTTCATTCCGATATACCTGACTAACGACCTTGGACTTTCGAGCGCGATGGCCGGGCTCTATCTCTCGGTCATCCAAACCGCCGGCTTGGTCGGCACCCCCATCGCCGGCAGCATGTCCGATCGCAGCGGCCGGAAGCGCGTGCTCTCCGCCGGCCTATTTTCCACCAGCATCGCGCTCGTGGTGCTCGCCTACTTTCGCTTGAATTGGTTGTTTATCAGCGGCCTGGCGATGCTCGGCTTTTTCCTCTACGCCGTGCGGCCGGTGATCTGGGCCTGGGTGCTCGACCTCAGTCCCAAGGAAGTCGGCGGCAGCACCGTGAGTTTTTTCTCCGGCGCGCAGTCATTGCTGAGCTCGGTCTCGCCGTGGCTGTGCGGGCTCATCGCCGACCGCTGGGGCATCTTGAGCGCCTTCTATTTTCTCGCCGGCACAGTGTTCGTCGCCAATCTGCTCGTCATGACGATCCGTGAGGAAGGCAAAGTGTCGACGACACTGGTGCAAGAGCCAGCATTATGAAGCGCAGTAGCGACCGTATTCTCACCACCCACACCGGCAGTCAGCCGCTGCCGGCGCCGGTGCGCCAAGCTCTCGCAGCGAAGCGCCGCGGCGAGGCTTACGATCAGGCCGTGATCGACGCCACACTGACCACGGCCATCGGCGAGGTGGTTCGGCGCCAAATCGAAGTCGGCATCGACATCGTCGG
>JBGTCC010000226.1:0-8989 GCA_041749055.1 Thermodesulfobacteriota bacterium
TTTCCAAATAATTACAAGTGGCCATGATGCCATCTTCGCCGTAATCGAAGGCGTGATTGTTGGCGGTCGAAACCAGATTGACGCCCAGCCATTTTAAGTCTTCCAGCAGCTGCGGCTCCGTCGTCATGTAGGTACCGCCGCTGATGTTCTGGTGTCCTTCGAGGTAGCGATGCACGGCGGTTTCCAGGTTGGCGAAAGTCGCGTCGGCGCTGGCGCAAACTTCGCGCAGTTTTAAGTAGCGCTCCTCGGCGAATACCGCCAAGCGCCGCGTCGGCATGACATCGCCCAACAGCATCACGGAAAAATTGCCCCGTTCGGATTCGTAGAGCATAACACCCTCAGCTAATATTTTGTGAACTCAAGGTAGGTTCGTAGAGCATTTGAATAACGATGCCGTCGGGATCGGCGCAGTAAAATGACGCGCTGCCGTCGCGATGAATCTTGAATGGATGGACAAGGGTGACGCCTCGGCGCAAGAATTCCTGTTCCAATTGCCGCACCCGGTCGATGCTCTCGACGACGAAGCCGAGATGATCGAGTTGTCGTTCCTCAGCGGACCGGGCGAAGCTATCGGCAACCTCATGGAGCGCCAGATTGTCGCAGCCGGAGGAAAGATAAACGTTCTTGGAATCCGGCTCCCAGACCGCTTTCATGCCGAGCACATCTTGATAAAAACGTTTCGCGCGCGCCAGGTCGCGCACTTTGAGCGCGATGTGGCGCATACCCCGTAAACCGGCAATCTGGCTCATGACGGCAATATATCATACTGCGGGAAAATTGTAGTTTCGTCCGTCAATGCCGGTACGGCGCGTTGCTACGGTGATGGATATCCTGGCGAATCCGCAAAATTTATGTTTTATAGAAATGTCTATTTTCGTCTATTATTTGAAACCATGGCCAAGAACACCAAGATCGCGCGCATCACCCATCCCCACCTGGGCATTCTCGCGGATATCAGCACGCTGATTACCCATTCCCACGATCTTCAAGAGACCCTCGATAGGCTGGTCGCCACCGTTGCCGAGCGCATGGAGACCGAAGTTTGTTCGTTGTATCTTTTCGATCCCAAGATAAATCGCTTGACTTTATGGGCCACCATGGGCCTCGATCCCGAGTCCGTGGGCAAAGTTTCCATGGGCATCGGGGAGGGCTTAACCGGACTGGTCATTGAGCAAATGAAACCGGTGATGGTCGTCAACGCCCTAACGCACAAGCGCTACAAATACTTCCCGGAAACTCACGAAGAACATTTCCACTCGTTTCTCGGCGTGCCGCTGGTCGAGAAAAAAGCTCCCCTGGGGGTACTGGTCGTACAGACTTCTCGCCGGCGGGAGTTTTCGCGCGATGAGATCAGGCTGTTGACGACAATCTCGGGACAAGCCGCCAGCATCATCGTTCAGGCCCGCCTCGCCGACAACTTGCGCTCCAAAGAAGAGGAACGCAAGGAATATCAAAAGCGCATGAACGAGGCGATGCGCAAGCTGCGCGCCTACGAAGGTGCGCGACCGGAGACTTCGTCAAGATCCAGGCAGAAATGGCGCGGGCGCTTGAACGGCCTTGCGGCATCGCCGGGCTTTGGCCGCGGCAAAGCGTTTGTTTTGGAGCCGCGCATGGAGCTCAGCGCGATTAAAAAGAAGAAGTCGCGCAATCCGAAGCATGAGATCGAGCGCTTCCGTGGCGCGGTCGAACGCGGCATTGACCAGATCAATGTCGTAAAACGCCGCATGAGCGAATTGATCTCCGCGGAGGAGAATGCGATTTTCGACGTTTACCGGCTGATACTCGAAGATCCGCAGATTATTCACCAGATCGAACAGCAGATTCGCAAAGGCGATTACGTCGCGGAGTATGCCGTAAGGGTGGTCTTCGAGCGCTACATGGAATCCATCGCCAAGATCGACGACAATTATCTGCGTGAACGGACCGCCGACGTCAAAGATGCCGCCCAGCGGTTATTAGAAACCCTTTCCGGTGGCGACGGGCAACAATACCATGTTCCCGACGACGCCATTTTGGTCGCCCAGGACCTCTCCCCCTCCGACTTGAGCATGCTCGAAGGTGATAAATTCAAAGGCATCGTTTTAGCCACCGGCGGCGTCACATCCCATGCGTCGATATTGGCAAAATCTTTTGAGATTCCCAGCGTAGTCGCGGTCGAACAACTGACGGACCGGGTCCATCAGGGAGATCTGCTAATCATCGATGGCAACGCCGGCGTCGTACATGTCAATCCAAACGCCGAAGTGATCCGCGAGTACGATCGCTTGGTAAGCGACTACGCGGAGCTCAATCGCGAGCTTGGCGGACTAAAGGACCTGCCCGCGCAAACCACCGATGGCCATCGGGTTTCTCTCTTTGCTAACGTCGGGCTCTTGAGCGACGTCGCCTTCGCTCATCTCCATGGTGCCCAGGGCATTGGGCTTTATCGTACCGAGATTCCGTTTTTGTCGCACCGGGATTTCCCCAGCGAAGAAGAACAGTACGCTCTCTACAAGCGCGTTGTCGAAGGCATGATGGACAAACCCGTGACCATTCGGACTCTCGACATCGGCGCCGATAAATATCCGAGCTACATGCGTAGCTTTGCCACGGAGCCCAATCCATTTTTAGGCTGGCGTTCGATTCGCATATCCTTAGAGGTCGAAGAAATCTTCAAGACCCAGCTGCGCGCGATTCTGCGCGTTGGCGATCTGGGCTCGGTGCGCATGTTGGTGCCGATGATTTCCAGTCTTGAAGAGATCCAAAAGGTCAAAGAGCTTTTGGCTGAGGCCAAGGCTGAATTGGAGCGGGAAGGCACGCCATTCGACCGGCAGATGGAGCTGGGGATCATGGTCGAAGTTCCGTCGGCCGTGCAGCTGGCTGAGCGTTTTCTACGCGAAGTCGATTTTATGAGCATCGGCACTAATGATCTAATCCAATATCTCTTAGCCGTTGACCGGAGCAACCGTAAAGTCGCCAATCTTTATGAACCGTTACACCCGGCCGTCCTCTCAGCGCTCAATGCCACCATAGATGCCGGCAGGAAAGCGGGCAAACGGGTGAGCATGTGTGGTGAGATGGCGGGCGACCCTCTTTGCGCCCTTGTGCTTCTTGGAATGGGTTTGGAAGAGTTCAGCATGGGAGCGCTTTATCTTCCCGTGATTAAAAAAGCCATTCGTTCGATCAGTTATCAGGCGGCCAAAACAACCGCACAAATGGTTCTCGAAATGGATACTGTCGGCGAAATCAAGCGCTATCTTTTTGAGCAAATTCGCGAGCTTGACATGGTTGAATTGTTGGAAATGTACCGCTAAGAGGTCCATGTGAGGTGCCAAGCTAGCAGCGGGTTAGTGCCCGGCGGTTGGGGGTTGATTTCCGGGTTTCAAAGCGTTATAAATAAGTTCGAACGATCGTTCGAATAACGTTTGAGAAAGGACCGCCATGATCAAAATCTCTAACTTCGATGACTGGATCGACTATTTCCATCAGTGGCAGAAAGACATTGGCTACGATGAGGCGCTGCTCGACGACTACAAATTCGAAACCAAGTTGGGTGAGCTGCATTCGCCTGACATCGAGTTTGGCGACTTCCAAGGTCAGCAGAAATGGCAGCGGGTCGGCCAGATTCCCAACCAATCGATCCGCGACGCCCTAATGAACCTGATCGTCTACCAGGGCGATACCGAGTTTGCCTCGGTTGAACAGCAAAAAAATCTGCTCGATACCGCGCCTACTGAATATGACCGCAAAGCGCTCACGCGAGTCAACAGTGAAGAGATGCGCCATGGCTGGCAGATGTGTTACCTGCTGGTGAACTACTTTGGCGATTCCGGCAAGCTTGAAGCGCGCAAACTACTCGAGCGCCGCGCCTTTCGCGGCGACCGGCTGCTCGGCTCGTTCAACGCGCCGGTGAACAACTGGCTGGACTTTTTCACCTACACCGAGTTCGTCGACCGCGACGGCAAGTACCAGTTAACCATGCTCAGCCACTCATCCTTCGCCCCGCTTGCCGAAAGCGTGACGGCGATGCTTAAGGAAGAGCATTTTCACATGTTCACCGGCCACACCGGCCTGACTCGAATACTCAGAGCTCAAAAGATCCCCGTGCCGATCGTGCAAAAGTATTTTAATAAATGGCTCTCCACCGCCTACGATCTGTTCGGCACCAACAATTCGTCTTCGGCGAATTGGGCCTACACCTGGGGTATCAAAGGCCGCTACGACGAACATGCCGCAACCGCGCCGGCGGAGAAAGACAGGCTCAACGACCTCGCCCGTGAACATTATATGCGCGAGTCGCAACAGTTAATCGACCAACTCAATCAGCTGGTGCCGGAAGGACAAGCCAAACTGAAAGCACCTGATCTGAAGTTTAACCGCTCCATCGGCGAACATGTCGGCAAGAACTATAGCGTCACCGGCGCATTGCTCAGCACGGAAAATTATCAGAAACACCTGTACGAAGTTCTGCCCAACGTGGAAGATGAGAAGATTCTTGCCGAAATCATGAAGGGCAAGGACTGGGTCTCACAAATTCAGTTGAACTGAGTAGCGCTATCAACTGTTGCATATCGAATCGAGCGTTAGTAAGTAGAACCCAAGGAGATGCCCGTGAGCCAAAGCTGCTTGGTCTGTCAAAATATCGATTGTAAGTCCCGTGGATCGGAGCAGTTGGCTGCGGAACTGCAACAAAAAATTGCCGCCAAGGGGCTAACTGATATCGACGTCAAACCCTACATGTGTTTTGGCGCCTGCCAAGAAGGCCCCAATGTTGTGATTTACCCTGAAAAAAATTGGTACGCTCATGTCAAGAGCGAGGATCTCGACGACATCGTCGCGCACCTCGCCGGCGGACCCCATGTGCAACGCTTGGACACCATTGATTCGTCGTTGAAGGAATTGATCTACCAACTACTCGATACGGGAGCGTTCTAAGCCAATGGAGGGCATCCTTTTCCCCAAGGGCGTGGTCGAGAACCGCGAAGGGCTGAAAGAATATCAGGCCCGCGGCGGATATACAGCGTTGACCAAGGCTCTCAAAGGAAGCGCCGACGATGTTATCAACATAATTTCCGACGCCGGACTGCGCGGCCATGGCGGGGCGGGGTTCCCCACCGGCAAGAAGTGGCAGTTCACCCGCGAAGCGCCCGAGCTGCCGCGCTACTTGGTCATGAACGGCGGCGAAGACGAACCGGGCAGCCACAAAGACCGCGTGCTGCTGGAAAATCTGCCGCATCTAGTCATCGAAGGCGCAGTGCTCGGCGCTTATGCCATCGGCGCGGCGAAGGCTTATCTTTACATCAACGCCAAGTACGAAGCGGCGATTAAAAGCGTCAACGACGCTTTAGGCGAAGCGAGAACAGCTGGCTACTGGGGCGAACAAGTTCTTGGCAGCAGCTACGACCTCGACATCGAGATCGTCGCCGCGCCGCACAACTATGTCGCCGGCGAAGACACCGCCGTGCTCGAAGTGATCGAAGGCAAGCAGCCCCTGCCGCGGCAAAAACCGCCCTTCCCCGTCACCGTCGGCCTGTTCGGCAAGCCGACATCGGTAAATAATGTCGAGACCCTGGCCAACGTACCGCGCATTTTATTGAAGGGCGCCGACTGGTACCGCGGCTTCGGCACCAAAGAATGTCCCGGCACGATGCTCTTCTCGCTCAATGAAACCGAACACGTCAACCGTCCCGGCATCTACGAGCTCGCCTTCGGCACACCGCTGCGCTATCTCATTGAAGAATGCGGCGGCGGCCTGAAAGATGGCAAGAAAATCAAAGCGATCATGCCCGGCTCGCCGTCATCCGCCTACTTGCCGGCGGACAAGATCGATACGCCGTTGGAACCCAACGCCATGCGCGACGCCGGTTCCATGCTCGGCTGCGGCGTCGTCCATATCGTCCGCGAAGGCGATTCCATCGTCGACGAGTTGGTGCGCATCACCGGCTTTTTTGCCGCCGAATCCTGCGGCCAATGCGCCGCCTGCCGCATGGAGACCAATACGCTTTCTATGCTGATGAAGAAAGTTCAACAAGGCCAGGGTAACGCGGCGATCCTGGAACAGTTCGGCAAGGTGCTCGCTTTTAACAAAGGTAAAGGGTTCTGCAACTTGATCGCCATGCCCGGTCCGCCCATCGAAAGCGCCCTCAAGCTTTTCCCGGACGACTTCCAGGCGCTAGCCAAGACTGCCTGACCGTTAATAGTCAAATTCAACAAAAAAGGGATGCCCATTGGCATCCCTTTTTTGTTGCTCGCGAGAAAACTTCGCGTGGAACGCGGTTGACCCTCTCGCTAACGCCTTGATAGTATCCGGCACGAGTTTGAATCGAGGTTGATAATGATTCAAAGAACGATTGCCCCACTCTGCGTTTTGCTAACTATTCTCATCGCCGCGCCGCTGCGCGCCAACACCCATGAAGCGCTCATCGAGGGCGCCAAGAAGGAAGGCTCGCTGGTCCTTTACACCTCGATGACCGTCGAGCAAGCACAGAAGCTCAACGATGCCTTTCGCGCCAGGTATCCATTCCTGCAGGTCCATATGTTTCGCGCCGTCGGCGAACGGCTGCTCACCAAGATCATGACCGAGACCCAAGCGGGGCGGTTCGACTTCGATGTCGTCCAGTCCGCAGAAACCCAGGCCTATTTTCTCAAGAAGAGAAACCTGCTGGCGAAGTATCTTTCACCGGAAGTAAAAAATTTACAGAAAGGTTTCTTCGACAGCGAAGGATATTGGGCGGCGATCTATATGATGCCCAATATCATCGCCTACAACACACGCATGGTGAAGCGCAGCGAAGTGCCGGTGAGCGATGAAGATTTACTCAACCCGAAATGGCGCGGCAAGATCGGCATGGATCACACCAAGCCCGAGTGGTTTTCCTGGAAGCTACAACGAATAGGCCCGGACAAAGGCTTGGCCTACATGAAGAGACTCGGCGCTCAGGAGTTTAAACTTTATTCAGGACTGACGATTATCACCGGTCTGCTCGCCGCCGGCGAGTTTCCTCTAGTGCTCAACACCTACATTCACAATGCCGAGGACGCCAAGCGCAAAGGCGCGCCGGTGGATTGGGTGGCGCAGGATCCAGTCTTCACCAAGTTCCAACCGATCGGCGTCGCTGCCAAGGCGCCGCACCCGAACGCGGCGAAACTCTTCGTCAACTTCATGCTGTCCGAAGAGGGACAAAGAATCATCGCATCCTTTGGCCGCGTGCCGACTCGCCGTGCCGTGCCGACCACCGTGCCGGGTTTGGAAAAACTAACTTTCGTCATCGACGAATTCAGCGCCGGCGACGACTATAATAAAAACTACGAACAGTTCCGCAGTATTTTCGGCGGGCCGAAGCAATAAAAAGGAACCCATTATGAGACTCGCACCGATCAAGTGGCCCAACAACGCCAGGATCGCCGTCAGCTTTTTCGTCGCCTTCGAGGCCTTCGAAAAATCGTCACAGTATCGCCGCAGCGAGGGCAAGCCGGATTACGCATCGCTCGCCTACGGCGAATACGGCGGCAAGGCCGGCATCTGGCGCATCATGGATGTGCTCGCCCGCAACGGCGTCAAGGGAACCATCGACACCAACGGCCGTATCGCCGAAGATTTTCCCGATGCGTTAAAAGAACTACACAGTGGCGGCCATGAAATCGTCGGCCACGGTTGGGTCAACGACACGGCCCTTTCCGAGCTCGATGCCGCCAGTGAACGAGCTTTGATCAAGCGAACCTTGGACGCCATCGCGTCGGTGACGGGGAAACGCCCGGTGGGCTGGGTAAGTCCAGGGCATCGCGTCAACGATTTCACGTTCGGCAACTTTGTTGACGAGGGGATCTTTTGGACCGGCGACCTGCCGGGGCCGGATATTCCGCAGCATCGCACGGTCAACGGCAAACCTTTGATCATCATGCCGCGGCTCGATTACGCCAATGATTTGAGCCTCTTGTTCACCCACAAAAACCCTGCAAGAGACTATTTCGATAGTTTCAAAGCCGCCTTCGATTGTCTCTACGCCGAGGGACAAACCGGCGCCCCCAAGCTGATCGATTGCCTGGTCCATGCCCATATCGGCGGCCGGCCCAATATCATCGGCGTGTTCGAAGAATGCATTCGCTACGCCAAAGGGTTTCCCGATGTTTGGTTCGCCACCAAAGGCGAGATCGCCAAGTATTATCTCGACACTTATGTCGGCAAATCTTGACCGGAGACCCTGCCATGGCGAGCGCTACCGAAAAATACTTAGATGGATTGAAATCCAACGAGCTGTTATTGAAGTTCACTTGGGACGAATGGTTGGCCATCGCGCCACCCTACACCGACGGAAAGTTTATCAGCACCGATGTAACCGCTCGTTATCAGCGCAACGGTTACGACTGGGACATGCACGGCACGCTGTACACGCCGGAGAAGGAAACCGATTCGCGCCGTGCCTTGGTCTTTTTTCACGGCGGCGCGGGCAGTGAAAAGATCATGGACTTGACGCCCGACGGACGGCCGGGTCTGGCGCGGGTTGCGGCGGCCCAGGGGTTTAAAGTCCTCGCGCTCACCTATCCAGGCCATTACCCGCCAGGAGGGGTGTGGAAAGTTCCCATCCCCGAGCGCATGCCGATCTATCTCATAGATCGAGAGCTGAGTCAGGAAGAAATTGCTGACCGCAATTTGAAATGCACCTTCAACGTCATTCTCCAGGGGGCAGGGGCGCTTACTGATCAACATCTGGCGGGACGTGAAATCATCGGCTTCGGCCACTCCACCGGCGGTCCCATGGCCGCGCACCTGACGCGTTTCAGCAACAGAACCAAAGTGATCGGTCTGGTCGGATTTGGCAGCGGCGGCCCCGACGGCTGGCGCAAGGAGTGGCGCGACCAGACCAGCGCGGAAAAATACCGGGAGATTCCAGTGGACCATCTGTCGCGGCGCTCCCCGGACTCGTTCAAAAACTCAGGCTACGTCGATCCGGAGGACTTAACGCCGTGGGGTGGCGCTGACGATTACATTCGTCTGGTCAGCCCGCTGCGT
>JBGTCC010000227.1:0-5781 GCA_041749055.1 Thermodesulfobacteriota bacterium
CGCAACTCGTGAAGAGGCTATGGAGCTTGTCACACCGGTCGTAGACTTCCTCGCGGAAGAACCGCGCCGATCTTTTACAGGCCGCGAGAATTAGAACACTCAATGATTTTATAAACCGGTGGCGCTTTCTAAACTTCGCCTCGCAGGACATCAAGACCGGTCTCTGATGGTGTCAACCGCTCTTGAATTCAATTCCTGTTTTTCTAGCGATATCCAGCAAGTCATCCACCACCGGTTTCAATAACGGTATACCTTCTTTGCATCTGATCGCTTCTGCTTCCCGTTCCGGATCCCCTGGTATCAGCGGGCCGTTGGTGCCGGGGGCGGGTTTGGTATTCCTGAAAACGTGAATCCAGTCGTCGATCTGTTTCTTGAATTCGTCTTTATCGATGAAGCCGTCGATCTGCATGGCGCCGAAAAAGTGGCCGATGCCTTTACCGACGCTGCCTGCGGGGATTTCCTGGCGCAGCGCGAAGGGCGGGGCGAAAGGGCCCCAGTTGGCGCCGCTTAGCACACAACAGAGGATATCCACCATCGACGCCAGGCCGTAGCCTTTGTGGCCGCCCATTTCTCGGTCGGAACCGAGAGGCAACTGGGCGCCGCCGTCGATCATCTGTCGCGGATCGGTGGTGTCGCGGCCTTGTTTGTCGACGATCCAGCCTTTGGGCACCGGTTGATTTTTTCTGAGAGCGATTTCAATTTTTCCATAGGCGACGGCGCTGGTAGCCATGTCCATGACGATGGGCGGTTCCTTTAAACCTGGGAATGCGATGGCGATGGGATTGGTGCCCAACATTCTTTCGGCGCCCCACAACGGCGCGACGAGCTTGGTCGTGTTGGTCATCGCCCAGCCGATCAGGTCGCGTTCCAACGCCTTCAACGGATAGTAACCGGCGATGCCGAAATGGTTGGTGTTGCAGACGCTGACCCAGCCGGAGCCATGCTGCTCGGCTTTGTCCATGGCGATCTGGTTCGCTTTTGGCCCGACGACCAAGCCTAAACCGTTGTCGCCGTCGACGCTGGCGACGCTGGCTTTTTCGCGGATGATTTTTACTTTCGGTTGCGGATTGATTCTGCCTAACTCCAACATTTCAAAATAAGTATGCAGCCGGGCGACGCCGTGGGAGTCGATACCGCGCAGATCGCTCCTGGCCAATACGTCGGCAGCTTGTTCGGCGTCGGCGCGCGGCACGCCGAAGTGCATGAACACCTGGGTGGTAAAGTTGCGCAGGTACGCGGCGGGAAAAAGATGAGTTGCCGGTTCGTCTCGGCTTAGGGTCATGACCAAGAATTAGTTGGTCACCGTGGCGCTGTCAATGATTCACGTTGGGTAGCAGAAACTGCAACAAGAGAGTTTGTTGAAACGGATTGTAGTTGTCGTCGGAGACCAGATAAATCATCGTGCCTTTGGCAGTTTCCTGCACCGCGAGGCCTTCGAAGTTCTCGACGACGAGCGGATATTCGACTTTCAGCAATTCTCTGCCGCGGAGTTTGGCGCCCGGCTGGATCGTCTTGCCATCGACTAGAGTCACGCGGGCTAACAGGACGCCCAAGGGCACATAGCGCCGCTCGAGCACGAGGACATCGCCATTATTCAGCGCGGCGCAGTCGGTGACGCGAAAGCCTCTGGCCGGCAGATACGAGAGCTCGGCGAAACGGCTGCCGTCGAGCAGCCAGCCCTTGAAACTGCCGTCCCGGTTGGCGAACTCTTCGGTCAACGCCAACAGCCGCCCATCGGGCAGCGAGGTTAACCCTTCGATTCCGCCGTTGTTTGGCGCGCGCGATATTTCAGCGGGAACAGCAATCGGCGTCGGCGTAGATTGGAAGGTATGTGGCGGCCTGTCGTAGCGCCAAATCCGATGCCGGCCCTCAAAGGCGACAAGCAATGAACCGTCCTGGGCGCGGGCCAACGCTTCGGCATCCACCAGTGAGCCGGTGACGGGAGTTTTGCCCGGCGTGAGCATGGGAGCGATTTGCCAATCGACCAGATCCACCAGGGCGTTGTCGCCGTTGCTGACGATTTTCGCCGACAACCAATAACCTCGGTCGGAGATCGCGTAAAGTTTGCCGTCGGCAGCGACTGTCAATCCGGACAGCCCGCCGAAGCGCCTGTCTCTCGAATCCAATCGGAAAGCGCCCATGAGGGTGAGCGCGCCGAACTGCTTGCGCTCAGGGCTTCTGCGGTCGAACTCGAAGGGAATCAATTCGACCAGGCGAGCTTTGCTTGCTTGCGCGATGATGGCGCGTTTCCCCGATAGCAATGAACAAAGGATCGCGAACGCGATTATCGCTGAACGTCGTCGAGTCTGTCGCAGCATGTCTCCATGAAGGATTGCATCGTTGCCGCTACCGCACAAGTCCACCGGCGCGCCGACCAGCCTTGACAGAGGGAACGCGCCCGTTATACGCAGTGCGAAGGCTCTTCATTTCTCTCGATTTCCTGTAGCGGAAGTCTCAAGTTGGCAAGAGGTGTTGTGTGAGCACTGACAAACGCAGCTTTTCCGTGGTTGGCAACTCGGTCCCGCGCGTCGATGGCGCCGATAAGGTCACGGGCCGGGCGAAATATGTCGCCGATCTGGTCATTCCCGGGATGATCGAGGGTATGTTTTTGCGCAGCCCCTACGCCCATGCGCGGATTGTCGCGATCGATGCGCGGGAGGCGGAGGCGCTGCCCGGCGTCATCGCGGTTCTTACGAGCAAGGATTTTACCGACATCAGCCCGTACATGGGGCGCGGTAACAAGAAGGACCAACCGATCATCGCCGTGGACCGGGTGATCTTCGCCGGCCAACCGGTGGCGGCGGTGGCGGCCATCGACAAGGCGACCGCGGAAGAGGCGTTGAGTATGATTGACGTCGAGTATGCCGAGTTGCCGGCGCTGATCAGCGTGGAAGAGGCGATGGCCGACGGCGCGCCGCGGCTGCACGAATTCGCCGAGAAAAACATTTGCGCCCATCACGAGCTTATCAAAGGCGATGTCGCCAAAGGTTTTGCCGAGGCGGACGTGATCGTCGAGGACGAGTTCGACTTTCCGATGATCTATCACTACTCGATGGAGCCGCACACGGCGATCGCCCAGGTCGACGGCGACGGCATCACTATCTGGACTTCCACGGGGCATCCTTTCGGCGTGCGCGCGGATGTCGCCGAGGTGTTTCACGCGCCGCTGTCGAAAGTGCGCGTGCATGTGAACTTTGTCGGCGGCGCCTACGGCAGCAAGTCGGGCGGCAAGATCGAGCCCTTGGTCACCGCGCTGGCGCGCAAAGCGGGACGGCCCGTGCGCGTGGTCACTTCGGTGGCCGAAGCGATGGTCACCTGCCGGCGTCATTCGATCAAGTGCCAGGTGAAAACCGGCGTCAAGAAAGATGGCACGTTAGTCGCGAAGCAGGCGGATATCTTTCTCAACACCGGCGCCTACGCCGAGACCGGTCCGACGGTGGCGGGACGGACGCTGACAAGGATTCTCGGCCCGTATCGCTATCCCAATCTCAAGATCAATGCCTACTGCGTTTACACCAATACCGTATCCGCCGCGTCGTTCCGTTCCATCGGCGGGCCGCAGACGGCGTGGGCGACGGAATCGCAGATGGATATCATCGCCCACAAGCTCGGCATCGATCCGGTGGAGCTGCGGCGCAAAAATCTAGTGAAGAAAGATGAAGAGCTGCGCCCCGGTTACAGAGCTCTCGATACCGACTTGGCCAAGGGCTTCAAACTGGTCACCGACAAATTAGGCTGGGACGGACCGGTGTCAAAAGAAGGCCATGGCCGCGGTTGCGGCTTCGGCACCACCGATCCCGGCGCGCCGTTGGCATCGACTTCGACCGTGCATGTGTTGGCAGACGGTTCGGTGGTTTTTATGTGCGGTACTTCTGAGTTGGGCCAGGGCGCCAAGACGATCATGAGCCAGATCGTCGCCGAGGAGCTGCGCGTGCCGCTCGATCGTGTGACGATAAGACCGATTGACACGGCATTCACGCCCTTCGACCGCTCCACCGGTTCAAGCCGGTCGACGACGGTGATGGGCAAGGCCGTCGAGTTGGCTGGCGGCGACGCGCGCCGGCAGATCGTCGAATTGGCACTCGAGCATTTCGAATGTCCGGAAGACGCGATTACTTTGAAAGACGGCGAAGCCATCGCCGGCGGCAAGAAGATTAGCTATGGCGCGCTCATCAACAAGCACTTCGCCGACCAGGGCGGCGAGCTGGTCGGCACCGGCTACGCCCATAGCGGCATGGCGCCGACGCCGGCCAATCCGTTGTTCTGGGAGATCGGTATCGGCGCCGTCGAAGTGAGCGTCGACCAAGAGACCGGCAAAGTTCATGTCGAAAAATATGTCACCGCCGCCGACGCTGGCAAGGCGATCCATCCGCTGCAATGTGAAGGGCAAGACGAAGGCTCGGCAATGATGGGCTTCGGCCACACGTTTTACGAAGCCTATCAATGGGAGGACGGGCAAATCGTCAATTCTTCTCTCGTCGATTATAAAGTCCCTACTTTCGACGATGTGCCGGACGTATTTGAATCGATTCTCATCGAAGACGGCAACGGGCCGGGCCCTTACGGTGCTAAAGGTTTGGGCGAGGGCGGCATCATTCCGGTCGCGCCCGCGGTGGCCAACGCGGTCTTTTGGAGCACCGGCGCGCGGATTAAAACCCTGCCGTTGACGCCGGAAAAAGTTTGGCGCGCGATCAAGGAGGTGGCTAATGAGCGTAAGGATTAAAAAATTCGTCCAAGGGGCGATTCATGGATCGCCCCTACTGATGGCGGTCTTGATTTTGCTGTCGCTGCTAAATTTTGCTTCAGCCGGCTTGGCCCAGGCGCCCTTCTACCAAGGGAAGACGATCACGATCATTCGCGGCAGCGCGCCGGGCGGCGTCGGCGAGATGCGCACCCGGGCGGTGGCGAATTATCTCAAAAAACATGTGCCGGGAAATCCCACGGTAGTGATCGAATTCATGGCCGGCGCCGGCGGCACCAAGGCCGCCAATCATCTCTATCGAACCGCGCACGCGGATGGCCTTATCATCGGCAGCGCGCCAAGCGGCATGGTGTCGTCGGCGATCCTCGGCGAGAAGGGCGTACAATACGATCTCGACAAGTTCATTTTTCTGGGCTCGCCGAACAGCGAATCCCATTATGTGTTTTTTACCAATCGAAAGCTCGGTTTGGGCAGCTTGGAAAAACTGCGCGCCCACGCGGGATTGCGCATTGGCGCGCAAACCGTCGGCCATCCGATTTATCTCACCGGCCGTCTGTTTGCTTACTTACTCGGCTTGAAGGATCCGAAGTATGTCGTCGGTTACTCTTCTCCTGAGTTGGATGTGGCCATGCTGAGCGGCGAGCTCGACGCCGGATCAGGCGTGGCCAGCAGTATCGTCAAGCAAAACCCGGAGTTTCTCGACAAGGGATTGATGGACTTTCATAGCGTCATTGAAATTCCCCGAGGCGATAAACATCCGCGCTTCGCCCAGCTGCCTGAACTGGATAGCTTCGTCAAGTCGGACAAGGAGCGCAAGCTGCTCGGGTTGCACCGCACGTTCAGGCTCGCCGGCTCGCCATTCGTTTTGCCTCCCGGCACGCCGAAGGATCGGGCGGAGATTTTGCGCGAGGCGATGCGGAAAATTTACGCGGATCGGGAATTTCTCGCCGAGTATCTGAAGTTGACCGGCGAGGACGCATCCCCGCTGGTTCCCGAAGCTAACGACAAGGCGATCCGAGAGCTGCCGCGCGACCCGGAAATTATCGAGTTCTACAAATTGCTCGGCGGCACCCAGCCGC
>JBGTCC010000228.1:0-10040 GCA_041749055.1 Thermodesulfobacteriota bacterium
ACGCTCCTCAAGTCACCGGTGACGCCGGTGTAACGCTGAGTGGGAATCGCAAGGCTTTGAAGCAGATAGACGAACTTCAAGAAGGTCCCCCTAGCCTACTCCGCCGAAGCAGCCGCCTCGGCTTCGAAGGCCGGGCGCTAAAGCTTGGGCCGACACCCTTTCGCTCGCATGAGACTACGGTTTGAATAAAGAAGGGTGGCCCGCCACCCGAAGCTCGCCAGAGCGAAGGGTGGTGGAGCCGAAGGGAATCGAACCCTCGACCTCTTGAATGCCATTCAAGCGCTCTCCCAACTGAGCTACGGCCCCACACGAACAGGACGGCAATGGGATGGATGAAGTTGAACTGTCAGGTAATATCTAAATTCAGCGGACAAAAGTCAATGTCCGGCGGCGCGGTCCCGAAAACGGTTTGAACGGATGGAACGAATCGAACGAGTCCAGTCCGTTATTCCCGTCCGCGCACCATCTCTTCAGCATGTTTGCGGGTCTGTTCGGTGATCTTGACCCCGCCCAACATGCGCGCGACCTCGCCGATGCGGTCTTTCTCCGAGAGTTTTTGCACCCTGGTGAACGTGCGCCCCTTCTCGACTTCCTTTTGCACCACGTAGTGGCAATCGGCCATGGCGGCGATCTGCGGCAGGTGGGTGACGCTGATGACCTGGTTGCGGGACGCCACCTGCTTCAACTTTTTGCCGACGATCTCGGCAACCCGTCCGCCGACGCCGCTGTCGACTTCATCGAACAGCAAAGTCGACACCACGCCGGGGGTCATGACCAGGGACTTGAGCGCCAGCATGAGGCGCGACAGTTCGCCGCCGGAAGCGATCTTGGCCAAAGGTTTGACCGGCTCGCCGGGATTGGATGAAAAGTAAAATTCCACCTGGTCCCTGCCGCGCTCGTTCAACCGCTTGCCGGCGATGAAGAACGGCGGCGCGTCGGGTTTGTCCTCCTGACTCAGAAAACGGGTTTCGAAAGCGATCTCCGCCATGCCCAAGCCGCGCGCCTCTTTTTCCAGCTCGCGGCGCAGTTTTTTCGCCGCGCGCTGGCGTTCCTGGGAAAGCTTCTCAGCGCTCTCCCAGGCTCGCCCCCGTGCCGCCGCAAAAGTCTTTTCCATGGCGGCGATTTGTTCTTCGCTATTTTCCAGACGGTCGAGGGCCTGTTGGATATCGCTCTCCATCCTGAGGATGTCATCGACGCTGGCTTTATACTTGCGCTTGAGCCGCTGAATTTCCGCCAAGCGGTCTTCGAGCTGCTCCAACGCCCGCGGATCGAAATGCACGCGCTCGGCGTAGCGGCGCAGCTGCGCCGCCGCCTCTTGCAATTGCGCCAGGGAGGATTGAATCAGCTCTTCGGTCGGCTGCAAATTGGCATCGATGCCTGCTAGATCGCGCAGCTTTGCCGCATACTTGCCGAGCCGGCCGACCAGCGCGGCATCGCCTTCGTAAAGCAGCTCTTCCCCCTCGCGGCTGCCCAAGGTGAGTTTTTCCGAGTGCGCTAAAATATTCTTGCGCGCCCGCAGCTCTTCCTCTTCGCCGGCTTTGAGTTGAGCGCGGCCAATCTCTTCGGCTTGGGATTCCAAATTAGCGCGTTCGCGGCGCCGCCGGTCCAATGAGTCACGGGTTTCGTTGAGATCGCTCCACGCCGCCGTCAGGGCGACAAACTGCTGTTTCATCGCTAGAGTCAGGGCTTCGACATCGGCGAAGGCGTCGAGCAGGTTTAAGTGGGTTTCGGGCTGGAGCAAGCTGTGATGCTCATGCTGGCCGTAGATATGCACCAAGGCGCCGCCGATCTCGGCGAGCAGATTGAGCGGGCAGAGGCTGCCGTTCAGATAAATGCGGTTTTTGCCCGAGCGATTGAGGATGCGCTTGATCACCAGTTCGCCATCGAGCTCGAAGCCGGCATCGGCGAGCTTTGCCTCAATGACCTTGGGCACGCCGTCGAACAACGCCTCGACAGTCGCTTCATCTTCCTTGTGGCGAATGATTTCCGAGCTGCCCCGTTCGCCGGCGACCAGTCCCAGGGCATTTAGAACGAGCGACTTACCAGCGCCGGTTTCGCCGGTGATAATGTTCAATCCCGGCCCCAGCTCCAGTGCCACTTCGTCGATCACCGCGAAGTTTTTGATCCGCAACTCGCGCAACATATTCAAGTCGACCTAGCGCTCTCCCCATTTGAGCTTTTCCCGCAAAATTTCATAATAACTGCGCGACGGCAGCTTGATCAGCGACACCGGCAGACCGAAGTCGCGAACCTCGACCTTGTCGCCGTTGTTGAGGCGCAGCCCCTTTTGCCCATCCGGGCTGAGAATCACCGTGTCGCCGAAGGAGCGCAGGGTGACGTGAATCGGCGCATCGCTCGGCACCACGATGGGCCGGTTGGTCAGGGTATGGGGGCAGATCGGCGATAGCACAATCGCGCCCAAGGTCGGCTCAAGGATCGGTCCCGCCGCCGCCAATGAATAGGCCGTCGACCCCGTCGGCGTCGAGATAATCAAACCGTCGGCGCGGTAGGTGCAGAGATACTCATCGCCGACGTAAGTTTCCAAGTCGATGATCCGGCTGCGCGCACCCTTGGTGATCACCGCGTCGTTAAGTACGCGAAACCGGCGCATGCGGCCTTTCTTGCTGATCACCCGGACTTCGAGGGTCATGCGCTTTTCGACTTCATAATCGCCGCCGAGTGTCTTACTGAGCACCGACTTCAATTCATCCACCGCCACTTCGGTGATAAAGCCCAAGCCGCCCATGTTGACGCCCAAGATCGGCACCTCGGGCCGCACCACGAGCGGCGCGATGTTGAGCAGCGTGCCGTCGCCGCCCAGGGAGATGATCAAATCGGCCTGAGCCGCCATTTCCTTCTTGGTACAGGACTGGGCGCCGCGCGGCGCCAAGCCGTTTTCAACACAAACCTTCTTGCCGCGCTTCCTGAGCCAGGGAATCAGCCAGCGGACCAGCCGGGCCGCCTTGGGTTCATTATATTTGGCAACTAATCCAACGATGCGAATCATGCAGGTGGCATCTCCAGCCGTGAGAGTATCACATGGCTAAAAATAAAGTCTATGACGGCAGAAAATCCGCAATCTAAATCCCGGAATCCGCGACAAACTCACGGCCGGATAAATCTCATGTCAGGAAATTTCACAACCCGGAAGCCCAATGAAGGCCGTTTTGAATTTGTTTCGAGCTTTTAGTTTCGGTCCGCAGGGCTGCTTTCGTGCGGCAAAATTCTGCGTGGTTTTCGGTTAAACTCCTTTGATTAGACGACCAGGCGGCGCAAGCGCGAGCTGAAATAATCCACCAGCATGACCAGGGCGATGAGTATTAACACGATCGCCGCCGCTTCCTGATACTGAAAGGTGCGAAAGCTGGTGTTCATCAGATAGCCGATACCGCCGGCGCCGATCAGGCCCAAGACCGAAGCCGCGCGGATGTTGGTCTCCAAGCGGTACAGGGTGAATGAGATCAGGTCGGGCAGGATCTGCGGTACCACGGCGAAAGAAAGTATCTGCGAATAACCGGCCCCGGTGGCGCGAATCGCTTCGACCACGCCTTCGTCGATGTTCTCCACCGATTCGGATAATAATTTACCCAACACGGTCGCGGTATGAATGGCTAATGCGATGGTGCCGGCGAAAGCGCCCAGCCCGACGGCGGCGACGAAAAGCAGGCCCAGGGCTAGATCGGGTATCGTCCGCACCAAATTCAGCACCAGGCGCACGCCGCGATAGACCGCCGGATGGGGCGTGGTGTTGCGCGCGGCTAAAAAACCTAGCGGGAAGGCAGCGATCAGCGCCAGAAAAGTGCCGGCCAACGCCATCTGGATAGTTTCCAGCGTCGCGCCCATCACCGTCTGGGGAAAAGTATTGTCCCACCAACGTTGCCGAGCCCTGGTCTCGGCCTCGCCCAAAGGCGCCGGCAGCAGCAGCTCGCTCAACGAAAGCTGCTCCGGGAAATAGTAGTGCTTGGCGTCGGTGATCTTAGAAAAATCCGGCGGCAGCATGCGCGCCAGAGTCTGGCCGATCTGCGGTACGCCTTCGACCAACTCACCAGGCCGAATCTTCGCGCCGTGAAACGACCAAGCCAAGACCATGAGCAAAATTGCTAAGAAAACCAAGAACCGCCCGCCCCGTTTGGGCCGCAACGGCGCTTCGTCCATGATATCGTCGACTATTTCTTGGTTGCGATGGGCGGCCAAACGATTACTCCCTCTGCATTGCGATGCCTGCGCCAATTTGGTCGCTTGGCGAGCACCGCTGCACCATTCCAGGCGTCTGCCACGCGCCCCTACAAACGGATTTTTTTGCGTTCTTTGCGGCTAAAATTCCGACTGCGAATCTGCTGCTCTGTGATCTCTGTACCCTCGGTGGGGTATCCTGCCGGTCATTCACTGCTTGGCTTTCGCCAGAAACTCCGCCTCATTGTACGCTTCGGTGGCGAGATTTTTCAGACCGATCTTGTCGTAAAGTTCGCCCAGGACGAAATGCAGCGTCGGTTCGTCGGTGTCGGCGCCGATCGCTTCGGTCAGGATTTCCCGGGCATCGTGGAACAGTTCCTTCGACATGAGCAGGTTGGCCTTGAGCACGGCTAGGGTGGTTTTCGATGCGCCGCCCATGGCACCCAGTTCGGTCAAACGTTCTTTGACCGCCTGCGCCTCCGACCTACCGAGCAATTTGAAAGTCGTCTTGCCGGCGGCGACGCCTTTTCTCTCGATTGACCAGCCGTATTCGACATCGGCCTGCAAGCGCGGCGCCGTCGCCGGATAGGCGATCTTGGTTAGATTGATGTTTTCGGCGCGCCAGATCTCTCCCTGGGGGCCGAATATTTTAACTGTGCCAGGCTGCTGGTCCATGCCCATCCAGTGCAACGTCGGGCTGTCGGACAAGATCTTGCTGTTGCGCGGCGACAGCAGAGTCGGCGGCTGCGCCTTGCCGCGCACCGACAGGGCGACGTAGGTCGGCGGCTTTTTCTTACCGACCAGCAGGTTGGCGACTTCCTTGACGCGCGCACCCGCCGCGCTATCCTTGGCCGATGACGCGCGGACTTCGAAGCTCGGACTCTTCTCATCCACAGTCACCACGCGCGAGCCGTCGGTAAAGAAAATCACCGCCATCGCGTCTTTCGTGGTCTGCACGACGTTGCCGGCATAGAGCGATTGCAACACCGCAGGCTTCGCCGCCGCGGCGCTGTGGGTCGCGCGCAGCTGGATATCGCCGCGATTGAACTTAAGCTCGGTAATGACCGCGACGGCGTCCTGGGCCGATGCGGCGCCGGCCAGGGACAGGAGAAAAACCGTGACTGCCGAGCCGATAAAAACCGCCGCTCTTGCCTTTGGCATAGATTCAACCTTTCACCGCTCCGGCGGTTTTGACTTCAAACACTTCCACGCTTTGCCCCCGGCCCTTGACCTTCACCGCACCGCAGGGCCGCAGGGCAAACTCTGCTTTGAGTCGCTGCATGGTTTCCCGGGTAATCAGAATCGTCGTGCCGGTCTGTTTGTTCAGACCTTCTACCCGCGATCCGGTATTGACGGTGTCTCCGGTGACGTCATATTTCTTGCGCTCTCCCGTGCCGACGACCCCTATCACCACCGGACCGCTGTGAATCCCGACGCCGATACGCAGCGGCGGGATGCCCCTTTTCTCCCATCGCCCGTTGAGTTCGTCAAGGGCGGCGGTCATTTCGATGGCGCTTTGCACCGCGGCATCGGCATGATCCGGATTTTGTTTTGGCGCGCCGAACACCGCCAAGACGGCATCGCCGATGAAGTCGAAAATATGGCCGCCGTGACTGGCGATGACTCTGCCCATGACGCCAAACACTTCGCGCATCAATGCCGCGATCTGATCGGGCGGCGCGCTTTCGCAGAGCGTCGTGTAATCCCGCACATCGGTAAAAAACACCGAGACTTCGCAGGACTGGCCGTCAAGATTTTCGTCTTGATGGACGATCTGCTCGGCGACTTCCCAACCGACAAACTCACCCAGCGATTTACGCACCTGTCGGCTGTCGCGGTATTCCGTGGCCAACGCACCCCAGCCGATGACCAACAGCGGCGTGACGAAATCCACCCACAATCCCAACTGCGTCAGCGCGGCGTAGCTCAAGGGCAACAGCACCACGGGAATCGCGACCATTGAAAGAACGACCACCGTCGCCGGGCGAAGCAGCGTGGTCAAGACGCTCGCGGCGGCGGCGAAGAGCAGCAACAGCGACGCTGCGACGATCCGGTTCGCCGGCTGGATCTGCGACCGGGTTAACAGTGTGTGGATGATATTGGCGTGGATTTCCAAGCCGCTCATCAGACCGTTCGGCGTGGCGAAAAAATCCCGGCTCTCCTGGAAGCTCGCGCCAATCAAAACGATCTTGCCACGGAACGGATTGTCGACGGCCAACGGAATGTTGGCCCGCGCCAGTTGGGCCAAGGGTTCGCTGGGCAGAGAGGCGAAGCTGCCTTGGCCGCCGGTGAAATTGATTTTCCAGCTTTCGTCGCGGTGAAATTCAATGGGCGTCGTAGTCGGTAGAAGTTTACCGTTGAGCTTGTGCCACTCGGGCAGATTCAAACGAACGGCGTCACCCGCGCGCAATTGTGCGCTCAAGCTGGCGCTGTCGTAACCCGCGTGACGCGCCAGGACCGCAAGGGCGAGGGACGGCAGAATCGTCCCGTCTTCGCCGCGCACCACCAGCGGCACTTGGCGCACCAGCCCATCGGCATCCATGGGCGCGTTGGCAAAGCCAGCGACAACTTTGAGCCCCGGAGCGAAAAACGGCGCGTGCCGGTAGGTAACCCCTTGCTCATCCTCTTGCCCCGGCCGAATCAGGTAAACCGGCACGACCTTGGTCACGCCGTTGGCTTCGGCGGCGGCGATCGCCGTCAGCAGCTTTTGGTCAGCCGCAGGATCGCTGGCTACTTTCAATTCGATATCGATGCCGACCACCTTCGCTCCGCCGCGGGCGGCGATATCGATCAGACTCGCGATATAGTCCCGCGGCAACGGCTGCTTCTCGCCAAGTTTGGCGAACGCCTGGTCGTCGATCTTGATCAGCACGATCTCCGGCGAGCGCTGCTGGCCGCGCAGTCGCAGGAGCAGGTCCAGGGCTTTGGCTTCGAGCGAATCCAGATAGCCCAGATAAGAAGCGATGGAGACCAAGGTGCTGACGACGACGCCCACCAGCAGAGACTTGAAGAACCGCCGTTTGCGGCGCCGCAGTGTTTCGAGCAGTTTCATCTGCCGATCATGGCTCCACCATGAGGCCGAATGCAGCCCGGCAATAGCGGTAAGCAAACTGTGCCACCGGTCGAAATTAGGATATGCACCACGCGGAGGTCGCCGACACCAGCCATAATAAGCAAAGACAAAGCAAGAGATGCCGCGCCAGCGTAATCAAAAACCGCGGGAAAAGGAAGTTGACATGGGATTGACGGACTAGCGTTGTTCTCTTAACTTAGCGCGAACGGCATAACGTCCCGTGTGGAATGGCCATCGGCGGCTGCTAGTCTTCGGAGGATTTGGTGAAACAATCGAGATTCTTTCTCGCCATACTGATTCTGGCATTACTCCTCAGCAACAACAGTTTTGCCGCCAGCGCGGCTGTGCCGAGGTCGCCGGAGGAGTTGAAGAAAATTCTCGACGCCGCGCCACCGGACCCCAAGGAACACTCCAAGGCGGCATTAACGAAAATCTATCTGGAGCGCGGCCGGGCGGCGAGCGCACTTGGCGATTTGGACCGGGAGTTGAACGAACTCGATGCCGGGATTCAAGCCGTGGGAGCAAAAGATCCGAACGCCTATGAATTCTACCACCGCCGCGCGCAGCTTGATTTAGACCGGGGCGACTATGTCAGTGCCCGCGCCGCGCGCGAATTGGCGCTAGAGGTCGCTGGCAGCGCGTCGCGACAATTCTTTCAACTCAATTATCTCAGCTCGATCAGCGGCGTGTTGCGCGACCGTGACAGCGCCAAAACCTATTTGGCGCGCGCCGACAGCCTGCTTTCCTCGGTGCGCCGCGGCAATCCAGAGTGGGGGCGTTTCGGCAATTTCTGGCAAGCGGCGCTCAGCGAATCAAAGGGCAACTATAACCTTTCTTTCGGCTACCTCATCGAAGCTCAGAGCCATTACCGCACCTGCACCACGGCGATCCGCAGCTACATGGGCAAAAGTCCAAACCCGGCGGACAATAGCTACTACTATTTGCCCCAGTGTCTGGGCCGCTCCGTGGAGCTGGCGGCGCGGCTCGGATACCTGCGCGAGGCCGGCGCCTATGTCAACGATGTTCGGGATTCGGCGAAAGCCTATGCCCAAGCGCATCAGCGGGTGCTTTTCGAAACGCGCATGACGCGGCCCATCACACGCGTCTACCTCGAACAGGGCCTGTTGAGTGAAGCTAAGGAGCTAATCGAATCGACGATTAGCCGCAGCGAGAAATTTCAACAGGGCGAAGCTTCCCTGCAAGTGGGCGCTGCGCGACTCTTCGCAGCGCAGTTGGAAATGATCCAGGGGAATTGGCTCAAAGCCGAAGAGCACTTTCGTGCTCGGCGCAACGGTCTGCGCGCCAATAAAACGCAGTCAGAAGAGATCGACACCGAAAACACTCCCGACTGGGGCTACGCGCTTCTGCGCCTCGGCAAGACCCAAGAGACGATGAACGTCCTTAACGCGGATCTCACGACACGCCAAAAACAATACGACGACGATTCGCTATATTTGTGGGATAGCCGTGCCTTTCACGCACTCGGGATCGGCGCAAACGGCGACAAAGAAACCGCGGTTAAGACATTGGCTGTCGCAATCCCTAAACTTTTCGAGTTAGGCCGCGGCCAAGGTTCAACCGAGAGCGGTTTTCTCACTTCGGCTCGGACCGGGTGGATCTTGGAGGGCTACATCGCGCTTTTGGCGGATCTGCATCGCGCCGGTGTTCGTCCCGCTGGAATCGAACCTTACGTCGAAGCGTTTCGCATCGCCGATTTGGCCCGCGCCAGCCGCGTCGAGAAGGCGCTCTCCGCCGCCATTGTGCGCGCCAGCATCAACGACCCGCAATTGGCCGCGGTTCTGCGGCGCGCGCAGGATCTCGACTATCAAGTCAAAGCCATTTCCGAAGCCCTGACCGCCCTGCAGCAAGGCGTCAAAACTGACAAGCCTGATGCCAAGCGCGAAGCTCTCATCGACAAGAGCCGCGCCGAGCTGGCACGGGTGCGCGAGGAAAATGACCAGGCCCAAGCCGAGCTCAAGCGCAGGCTGCCCGACTATTCGGAATTGCTCAACGCCAAACCACTGACAATTAGCGATGCGCAAAAGATACTTAAACCCCAGGAAGCGCTGATTTCCCTCTACTCGACACAGCAGCAAACGCTGGTCTGGGCGATGGCAGGCCAAGGGCAGCCGGCACTTCAAGTTGTCGATCTGCCAAGCGCGAAGGTTGCCGAGCTCGTCACCAAACTGCGCAAAGCTCTCGACCCGACCGAAGCCGACATCAGCCAAGTGCCCACCTTCGATTTCGCCACGGCGCTGGAACTCTATCAAAAACTCTTGGCGCCCGTAGAAGCCGGATGGAAAAACGCCAAGGAACTGATCATCGTGCCCCATGGCGCGCTCAGTGAACTGCCTTTTTCGGTGCTGGTCACGAGCGCCTATCAGCCGAACCAAGCCGGCATTCCGTTTAGCGACCATGGCGGCGCGCCCTGGCTGCTCAAGAACGCGGCAATTTCTTATCTGCCATCATTGTCCGCGCTGGCAAGCCTGCGCCGCGGCGTGACACCGTCAGCGCCAAATAGTTTTATCGGCTACGGCGATCCGGTCTTTGGTGGCGGCGCGAAAGCAGCCGCGCCCGTCGCTGCGCGCGGCATGGTGCGGCGTAATGCCAAGGCTCCTGCGGCGCCGAGTTCGCCGGCGAGCAACTTGGAATTGCTCCAAGCCCTGCCCGACACCGCCGACGAAGTGCGCGACATCGCGAAAATTCTCCGCGCCGACGACAACCGCGACGTGCACCTGGGCCGACGCGCCAGCGAGCAGTCGGTGAAAAACGCCGACCTCAGCGTCTACCTGGT
>JBGTCC010000229.1:0-4101 GCA_041749055.1 Thermodesulfobacteriota bacterium
GGCCTTGACGGCTGGTTGAAGTTGAACGCTTTCAACGCCGACACCGCCATCTTGGTTGCCGGACGCTTGGTCTATCTCGATCTCGGCGATAGCCAGGTGACTTTTGAGTTGGCGGCGGATGCCAAACCATTCAAGAAACAGTTCCTGATCAAGTTAAATGGCGTCGATGGCATCGACGCGGCACAGCGCTGGGTTGGCGCGACCCTGTCGATGGCTGAGAATGCGCTCGAACCCCTCGAACCTGGACAATACTATCACTACCAAGTGATCGGCTTCGAAGTGTTTCACAAAGACGGCACACGCATCGGTACCATCGCTTCACTGCTGTCGACCGCCGGGGGCGACATCCTGGTCGTCAAGGAAGCCGAGAAAGAATATTTAATTCCAGCGGTCAAAGAAATCGTCGACAAGGTCGACTTCAACAGCCGCTCAGTGATCGTCGACCCACCGGCGGGCCTGCTCGATCTGTAGAGCCGATCTCGCCGCCTAAGTTTTTGCAAGCCCATGCTGACCTTTACCGTCATTACTATTTTCCCGCAGATGTTCGCCTCAACCCTCGGTCATAGCATCTTGAAGCGAGCCCAAGAAAAAAATCTGCTCAAGATCAACCTGGTCGACCTGCGCGATTACACCACCGACAAGCACAAAATGACCGACGATTATCCCTACGGCGGCGGCCAAGGTATGGTGATGAAGCCCGAACCGCTGGTGGCGGCGATCGAGCATGCGCGGGGGCGAAATCCTCAGGTCCGCGTCGTTTTACTAGCGCCCCAGGGGAGCGTCTTCAAACAGAGCGTAGCCCAGCGCATGGCCAGTGAAAGTGAAATTGTCTTATTGTGCGGCCGCTATGAAGGCGTCGACGAGCGGGTCAAGGCGTTTATCGACGAAGAGATCTCCGTCGGCGACTACACCCTCAGCGGTGGCGAACCGGCGGCCAACATCGTCATCGATGCCGTCGCGCGACTGATACCGGGCGTACTCGGCAACGAAAACTCGGCGGCGGATGAATCTTTCAGCGACGGCCTGCTCGAATACCCACAATACACTCGTCCCGAAGAGTTTCGCGGCATGAAAGTCCCTGAAGTGCTGTTGTCGGGAGACCACCGGCGGGTCAAAGACTGGCGCCAAGAAAAAAGCCTTGAGATTACCCGGCAGCGGCGGCCCGATATGATGGCCAGGGCGGAACTTGCTGTCCCGGCAAAAACCGCCAAAGGGCGCCGTCGAGCACCGCTCTATCTCGCCCTGCTGCACTATCCGGTTTACGATAAGAACCACCAGGTCGTCACCACGGCGGTGACCAACATGGATATCCACGATATCTGCCGCGCCGGCAAAACCTACGGTGTCCAAGGGTTTTATCTGGTCACGCCGGTCAAGCCGCTGCAGAAACTAGCGCTCAAGATCATCGATCACTGGGAGTTGGGCTATGGCAGCCAATACAACGTCACGCGCAAGGATGCCTTGGCGCTGGCGCGGATTAGCGACAATCTTGACGATGCGATTATCGACATCAACAAGGAGACCGGTCAAAAACCATTGATTGTCGTAACTTCCGCTCGCGACACGGGAACACCGCGGACCTCTTTCGTCGCGCTGCAAGAAATGTTACATATGGCGACTCAGCCCTTTCTGGTCATTTTCGGCACAGGATGGGGCCTTACTGAGACAATAATCGCACAAGCAGATTACGTTTTAGAAGCGGTCGAGGGCGGCACCGACTACAACCACCTGTCGGTGCGTTCCGCTGCGGCGATCATTTTGGACCGCCTGTCAGGTGAATAATCTCGGATAGGAGCAGTCATGAATATTATTGCGCAATTGGAAGCCCAACAGCTAAAAGCCAACGCCCCGGACTTACGTCCCGGCGAAACCGTGCGTGTGCATGTCAAAGTCGTCGAAGGCGAAAAAGAACGGACTCAGGTATTTGAAGGCGTCGTCATCGGCATGGCCGGCACCGGCAGCCGGGCCAACTTCACCGTGCGAAAAATCTCCTACGGCGTCGGCGTCGAGCGAATTTTCCCGATCCATTCTCCGCGCATCGAAAAAGTCGAAGTGATGTCCCACGGCAAAGTCCGCCGCGCCAAACTTTATTATTTGCGGGAACTGTCTGGAAAGGCGGCTCGCCTCACCGAGCAAGATCGCTAACACCGACGGGAGCCCCACTAGCTGCTACCGAGAATATTCCCCGTCCCTTCGAACACCGCATCGGGGTGAAGCTTGAGTTCAGCGACCCGAGCTTCACCCTTGAAATAACCGCCCTGCAAAATTTCGAAACAGCCCATCGCCTGCACCGAGCCGATGAGTTTGCCCTCGAGGTGCACCTGGCGCGCCGACACATGGGCCTCGACCAGTGCGTTGGGGCCGATCACTAAAAGTTCCGTGGATTTGATTTCGCCGGTGAAGTGACCGTCGATCTTGACCGGCAGATTGTAACTGAGTTTCCCCGAGATCGACGAGTTGGCGAACAGCACCGTGCGCGGCGCGGCGCCTTGAATGAACGATGGATTATCCTTGGAAGCTTCTGTCATGGCTGTTTTTCTCCGCTGTGGCGTTCAACATAGCACCGACTGGCAGCGAGCGAAAGTAGACTCTACAATCCAACGGCGCGATTGTGCTAGCATGATTGGCATGGACCTTTTTGACACGCTGCCAGCCAATCGAAATCTCGCTTCGCAACCGCTCGCGGAAGCGATGCGGCCAACCTCGCTCGATGAATTTGTCGGCCAGGAGCATTTACTCGGCGCCGGCAAATTGTTACGCGGCTTGAGCGGCTCCGGTAGATTGCGTTCGTTGATCCTATGGGGCCCGCCGGGCAGCGGTAAAACCACCTTGGCGCAAATCCTCGCCAGCTCCGCAGGCGCCCACTGCGTACATTTCTCCGCCGTTACCTCGGGAGTCAAAGATTTAAAAAACATCATTCAGGATGCCGAACAGCTCCAGCGCGTGGGCAAACCGACGGTCTTGTTCGTCGATGAGATCCATCACTTCAACAAGTCGCAGCAGGATAATTTTCTCCCCCATGTCGAACGGGGCACGCTGATCCTGATCGGCGCGACGACAGAGAACCCATCCTTCGAAATCATCGCTCCCCTGCTCTCGCGCTGCCAAGTACTGGTACTCAAACCCCTGTCGCCGGAAAACATGGCGACGATCGTCGACCGTGCTCTCAGTGACCCGAATCGCGGTCTCGGCAAAATGAAACTGACGCTCTCCGCCGAAGGGCGCGATTTTATCATTCAGCAATCCCAGGGCGACTGCCGGGTGGCTCTCAATGGCTTGGAAAGCGCCGCGTCCTTGGCCCAAGCCAACCGGCAAAGTGAAATCAGCTTGGTCCATCTAGAAGAGGCGCTGCAAAAAAAACCGTTGCAATACGACAAAGCCGGCGACGAGCACTACAACGTCATCTCGGCGTTTATCAAAAGCATGCGCGGCAGCGACCCTGATGCGGCGCTCTACTGGATGATGCGCATGTTGGAGGCCGGCGAAGAACCGCTGTTCATCGCCCGGCGCATGGTGATCTTCGCCTCCGAAGACATCGGCAACGCAGATCCCCACGCCCTCCAGGTTGCCATCGCCGCCAAGGACGCCGTCCATTTCGTCGGTCTGCCGGAAGGCAAGATTCCTTTGGCTCAAGCCGTGACCTACCTCGCCAGCGCGCCCAAATCCAATGCATCCTACAAAGCGATGCTGGCGGCGGCGAAAGATGTCGAGACTCTTGGCGCGTTGGCGGTACCCCTGCACCTGCGCAACGCCCCCACCGGTCTAATGAAAAACTTAGGTTACGGTAGAGACTACCGATATGCCCACAACTACGAGGAGCAGATCGTCGACCAGCAGCATCTGCCCGACGAGCTTGCCGGCAAGAGCTATTACACTCCTGAGGAATCCGGCTACGAGAAACAAATCAAAGAAAGACTGAATTACTGGGCAGAGAAAAAAAAGCAGAAACGCTGATCCGCGCTGCAACCCAGCGTCAAAGAACCGCAAACCTGAGCCAATCCTTTTCACCACGAAGGACCGAGCGCGGCGCAGCCGCAACCCGAACTCAAAAACTCTCCCCAAAGGCGCTAAGCCCGCAAAGGTCGGAAAATAAGCTGGCGA
>JBGTCC010000230.1:0-5235 GCA_041749055.1 Thermodesulfobacteriota bacterium
TGTTGATAATGACGAATGATAAAGACGGCAAAGTGAGCGAGATCGCACCGGGCGAAAAGTAAGCAAGATCGCACCGGGCGATTAGTCATGTTGGCGCGACAAAATTAGCCGACCTTCTAGAGGCGAGGGCGTGGATTCCAGTGGACTCTGCGCCTTCGCGCTATTTTTAAGCCGCGGCAAAGGCGCAAATTTCGGTAAAATGGGAATGGGGTCGCCCAGATCAACCAATATTTCGACCTGGCGAGGGTGGAAAGCAAGCCGTCTCATCTAAGGTTCGGAGCTTCATCAAGGCCGGCTGGCCGTCGAATCGGCGCCGGGGCAAGGAATTTCAGTGAAAGTGATCTTGCGGGCTGGGATCGTAAAAACGCCGCCGGAAGCTTCGTTTGATCCGCCCGCGCTCGAAGACGTTGGGGTCATAGCCAAGCAGCCGTTGCGCATCGCCTTGGTGGACGATCAAGCGATGGTGCGCCAGGGATTGCGCTGGCTGCTCGAAGACCACGCAGACATCCGGGTCGTCGGTGAAGCCAAAGATGGCCTGGAGGCGATCGCCATGGCCCAAGAGCTAAAGCCCGACATAATCATCATGGACGTCAACATGCCGCGGATGAACGGCATCGAGGCGACCCGGCAAATCGTTCTGGACCAGCCCAGCGTGATCATCATCGGGCTATCGTTCGCCGGCGATCCGTCCGTCCAGGCGGCGATGAAAAATGCCGGCGCCAATATCTGCTTGAACAAGGAGCGGGCGGCGGAGGAGATTTATCAAGCGATCGTCGATGCCGTGAATCGAGAGCCGTCAGGTAAGCCATGATCGGCGCCACGAAATCATCGAGCTGGCGTGAAGATCAGGAACGACTGGCGGTCGAGGAAAGTCAGTTCTTGTTGCAGCGTGTAGCCGGCCTGTTCCATCTCGCGTTTGATGAACTCTGCCGGGGTGTAGTGGCGCAACAGGCCTTCCAACCAGGCGCGCCGGTCGTAGTCGATGATGGCGATGCGGCCGGCGGGTTTTAGGAATTTGCGCAGATTCGCGAAATAGACAATGCGGTTGTCGAAGTGATGGTAGGTGTTGCTGGTGAAGATCAGATCGACGCCGGATTTCGGCAGCAGTGGGTCATTTGCTTTCGCGAGGATGGTTGCGATGTTATCGGCGCCATCTTTCTTGGCCCGTTCGGCGATCAATTCGTTGGTGCCTCGATCAATATCGACGGCATAAACTTTGCCGCTCGGGCCAACCGCTTTGGCGAGATGGAAAGTAAAATAGCCTCCGCCGGCGCCAAGGTCGGCGATCTCCGCGCCAGGCGGGATCTGCAACATAGCGATTACCTTGTCCGGCTGCTGCCATTGGTCGCGGTCGATGCCTTGGTAAGCCCATTGCTTGAGTTTGCTGCAGCCAGCGTTTGAGCAGCAGAGGATAACCAGAAAGTAAATTAGTTTTTGGCGATTACGAGACATTGCCACACACTAGTTACTCACCACGAAGGACGCGAAGTTCGGATTGATAATGCTCCGAAACCTTCGTGTGCATCTTACTACTATCCATGAGAGTTTGCGTCGTCTGGGCAATTCCTGTGGTTGGGCGATCGCCGCTCCGCCACCCCGGGACGTATGCCATACGTCCCTTTACCATCAGATTTCCTCGCGAGACTTACTTGATTTGCTATCCAAAATCCCTGACTAACATGTTTGTCATAGCGCGGAATCTAATCAGCTGTTCCGGTGATCGGAGAATCTCCGATTCGGATTTTCCCTCCGCAAAGGCGCACAGACGCCAGGTTTGGAGTCGTTGCTATTTCGACCCTGGGGAGAAATCTTTCTCGTATCCCGCGTGTTCCCTCGGGATGATGGGCATCGCCCGTGACTTTTGCGCCTTGCGGGAGATAATCCAAATTTCGCTTGCGCCTTTGCCGCGCTTTCATATTCTTCTGTAGACGAGCGTAAGCTCGTGAACACTTCGTGGTGAATTGGCATTGAGCGTGGTGTGTTGCTGGAGCGCTTCGCGGAACAGCTTGTCGAGACTTTCCGCACTATTAGGCAGGCTATTGCAGGCCTTTTAAGCGTTTTAGTCAACGTAAAGAGATCCTTGAGTCAGGTTGAACCAAGCCCAAGCGCAAGACGACTGCAATATTTTCAGCTAATTGGAGTTATACTCCAGGCTTCAGGCCAAACCGGTTTCGGAGTGTCGGAAGCCGCGGCTTTATGATAACTTAGCTAAACTTTTTATGTTCCGCTACGTCTAAAGGTCTGAAATGAAAAAACCAAGATTCCCTTTGTGGTTGGCGATCTTAATCGTCTTCGGATTGCTCGCTGGATCGGCCTCCCAGGCCGGTGAAGCGTTTATCAAGCCGGAAAACCTGCCGGTCTACAGTCCCAAATTTTATCCCTTTGAAAGAGGCGAGAAGGAGCTTTACCGTGCCACCTGGAATGGCCTGTTCTCGGTGGCGACGGCGGAAGTGACGACGACATCGAGCATGGTCGACGGTAAGAAGGTCTATCAAGTGCGAGTCGATGCCAAGACTTCCAAGGCCCTCGATCTGATTTGGAAGATGCGCGACGTCATCAGCGCGACTTTCGACGCCAAGTCTTTGGCGCCGAGCCATTACCTGTTTAACCAGCGGGAAAACTCTCGGATCATCGACACCGAAGCCAAACTCGACCTGAGCACCAAACGCTGGGCGGTCAATCGCCAGCAGAACGGCAAGCGTCCCAAGAACTATCAGTTCGACTCGTACAATACCTTCGATCCGATCACCGCGGTGTATTTGGCGCGCAGTGTGGACTTCAAGATTGGCGATAAGCTTTATTTCAAAATTTTCGGCGGCCGATATCAGTATTTACTCGAATTGTTCGTTGAAAAAAAAGAACCGGTGGAGCTGCCGTCGGGCAAGACCGTCGAAGCCTACAAAATCGTGCCGCGGGTGCAGAATCTTAAGAAGAGCGGCTACGCCAGCAGATTAACCGAAGCAGCGATCTGGATCTCGACGGACGAGCGGCGCTTGCCGGTAAAGCTCAGCAGCAAGATCGCCTTCGGCAGCGTGCAGCTTGATCTGATGGAAGACAAACGCGGCACCCAGTCGACCGCGATGGTGAAGGATCAGCCAGCGTCCTAGGATAACTGGGAATGCATGGTCTTCAATGGGAAACGATGAAGTGGTCCGCTGCCAGCAGACGGCCGCCAGCGAATTTCCGCCGCTCTCGCCGCGCACTGCTGGCGATATTTTTCCGGGCGCCGTTGGGACCCTCGGCCTGTTTCACCGCCGCGTCGCCGCCAAGCCGGCGCTCCCCACAAGACTACTCGCAACCACGGCCGCAAAGAGGAATTCAGCGCCGACGCCCATGGCGTGGATCTTCTGCGCCGCGCGGGTTATCGGAAAGAAATTTCGGTCGACTCCTTCGCCTGGACTCGCCGCATATCCGGCGAGAAGGGGGCGGCTTTCTCTCTTCTCATCCGGGGCTCGACGACCGAATCGCAACGATTCAGCGGCTGGGTTAGCGCCAGACATACGAACTTTTCAGCGTGATTTCACCGCTACGTTGGTCATCCCGGCGCCCGCCGGCCGCTGGTTGGGAATAGATTGAAACCCGCCGGAGCCCGTTAAGTAATTCATCTGAGATCCCTTTCCGGCCAGTAAACATTTTCTCGAAGCATCCGTCTAAACCAGCAAGGAGGCGGAGACCATGAAAAACACTATAAAATCGATCTCGATGTCGATTTCGGGCTTGGCGTTGGCGGCAACCTTAGTAGCGGGTTGTGCCGGGGGGGCAGTAACCACGCGCGAGAAGGGCATTGGCATCGGTGCCTTGGGCGGAGCGACTGCCGGCGGTCTCATCGGTGCCGCCGTACGCAAACCGTTGGCGGGCGCGATGATCGGCACGGTTCTCGGCGCCGGCGCCGGCGGCTTGATCGGCGATGGCTTGCAGGGCCGAGAGATTCAGGGCAATACCCAGGATCAGTCAATCCAGCGCAACGAGCAGGAAATTCTCCGCCAGCGCCGTGAGATCGAAGACCTCAAACAGCGACGCGAATATTAGCCGCCGACCTCCATTCTAATCTAAATTGAATTCTCGCAACGGGGGGCTCATCCCCCCCGTTGCGTTGATATCCCCATCCGGTATTGCCGAAATCCCCGTGTTAAGGCAAATAAAGTGCCGTCATACCCGCCCTCGGCTTTGCTCAGGCCAGGCGCATGGCGGTTTCCAGACCCATAATCCACCTGGATAGCCGGCACTGTCCGTCAGCTGGATTCCCAATGCCCGGGGAATGACGGATGGAGAAAATTCGACTTCTTGAATATCGCTTCGCGGTTCTAATCGCTTTCGGTTTACCGCGCAGCGGTTTATTCCACTGCCGTTCAATTGGGTTGCGCTTGATGACTTCTTCGCCGCGTTTTAGAGTTGGCAATGATGAAGATATTGGTTATAGGCGCGGCCGGGTTGGTGGGCAGCCATGTGGCGCGCCGCTTGGCGCGTGAGCACGAGGTGCAGGCGCTGAAGCATGGCGAGCTCGATATTACCGATCGCGCTGCCGTACGGCGGTGCCTACTTCATGAAAAACCGGCGCTGATCTTCAATTGCGCCGTGCTCCAAGTCGACGATTCGGAACAGCAGCCGGCGCAAGCTCAAGCCATCAATGTCGCCGGGCCAGGTTTCTTGGCTGAGACTGCGAGCGAAGCAGGTGCCGAGATTGTCCACTTCAGCACGCAATACGCTTTCGACGGCGAGCCGGTGGGGCGATTGCCCTACACGATCCACGACGAGCCGCGCCCTGTTAACCATTACGGCAGGACAAAAGTTGCCGGCGAAGCGGCGGTGCTTGCTGCCTGCGCGCGCAGTTACATCGTGCGCACTTCTTGGGTCTACGGCAGCGGTAAGAACAGTTTTCTCTGCACGGTTCACAACGATCTTAAGGCCGGCAAGAGAGTGCGCGCCATCGATGACATCTGGTCGAGCACGACGTATGTCGACGACCTGATCGAGCGGGTGATGACGATCCACGCTACCGGGCGGTACGGCATCTACCACGTCGTCAACGGCGGCATTTGCAGCTATTACGGATTTGCCCTCGAAGCTGGGCGCTCGCTCGGACTCACGCGCGGGCAAATCGATCCACTTATAGAAATCATTCACGAGCGCGATATGAATCGGCTCGCCGCGCGGCCGCGTTACACGCCGTTGCGCTGTTTATTGTCGGAGCGACTGGGTTTGCCGCCGATGCGCGATTGGCGCGCCGCGCTGGCC
>JBGTCC010000231.1:0-3014 GCA_041749055.1 Thermodesulfobacteriota bacterium
TCTAGGCCTTGGTTTAGGCGGCTTTCCCCATGAGTTTGCCGCCGCCGGCCGACCGAATGGGCTCGCCGAGCGCGCCGAACTGGCACGGATCAATATCGAAATCTGCCGGGCTTTGTGGCGCGGCGAAACGCTCTCCCATCGCAGCGCTTATTTTGAATTCAAAGATGTCGCCCTAAAGCCGCGCCCTGACAAATCCATTCCCATATGGATCGGCGGTAGCACACCCGCGGCATGCCGCCGCGCCGTGGCGCTCGGCGACGGCTGGATGCCGGCGCGGATCAATTACCCGACGTTCGGCAAACGGATCGAATACCTGCGATCGCTGTGCGCCGCGGCGGGCCGGCCGATGGTCGAAACCGCGGTGATGCCGTTTACCACCATCGGCAAGGATGCCGAGCACGCGCTGCGCGGCATCGACGTCAAAGGTTTGTTGGATGAAGCGCATAATTCGTCCACCTGGGTAAAACCGCCATCGGGAAAGTTTGCCACCCTCGAAGACTTAGGCGGCGTGCTGATCGCCGGATCGCCCGCCGACATCGTGCGCGAAAGCGCAACTTATGAAGCGGCCGGCGCCAATTACATCGTCTACGACTTACGGCTGCGCTTTAACCACTGGTATGAGCAGATCGATTTGTTGGGGAAAGAAGTACTGCCGGCCCTGCGCTCTTAAGACGTAAGGTGTGAAGGGTGAGGGGTAAGGGGATTCGGACCGGACGCTTTACCCTTTACGCTTCACCCTTTACGGTTTTCTACCGACGGCACAGTGAAACGGTTCTGAGATAAAAAACGTGCCTTCGGCATTGGCCCGTTCTAGAGCGCCACGCCATTCCGTGAGTTCGTCCGTTTTGAGTAACGCCAAGATGCGCTCTTTCAGATAGTCCAGTCTCTCGCCATCCTTGTGGCTCGCCCATTGCGGCAGCATCGCGACATCTTTTAGGCCCGCTGCATTCATGCGCCGGTAGAGGCTCGCATCGGCGCAGCCTTTGTCGGTGACGTTGCCGCCAAAAAGCGTTGGCGACTCGACCTTGGCTTTAAGTTGCGGGCCTAAAGGTAGATTCACCCAGCGTGGCAGGTCGGTGGAGCGGGTGACACTGCCGACTTTGCCGCCTGGCTTGGTGACCCGGACGAATTCGGCCAGCATGCGGTCGGCGTCGCCTTCTTCCATGACCGTGCAGGAGATCGTGCAGTCAAATCGATTGTTTTCGAATGGCAAGTTGGCAGCGTCGCCAGGGTGGAATTCGATATAGCCGTCCAGACCTTCGCGCTTGGCCAACGCCGCGGCCTCGCCCATGAGATAACTATTTATGTCAGCGGCGACGATCGGATTGGCGCCACGGCTGCGGCCAGCCAAACGACGAACGATGGCACCGGGACCGCAGCCGACTTCGAGCAGCGATTGCCCCGGCTTGAGATCCAATTCATGGAACAATTGATCGATGACGCGCATGTAACTCGACTGCGCCCGAGTTTCCAGATGGGCGACCATGCCGAGATGAGCGCCGCCCAGGGTAATGACGCGGAACTTTTCGCTCAGTTGCTCGATGAGCGGTTGCCACTGGGAAGGCGAGAGCGCCAGCGGCATGAGCAACAAAGGCTCACCGCTGCCATGACAGCAATAGGTAATGCCGGCGCATTCGCCGGATTGTGATGATAAGTTTGCCATGGGGTTCGAATCGCCGAGACCGTGGGTCTCGATAAATTCCCTCATCGCACTTCCGATGGCTTCGCGCCGATCGCGAATCGGATCAGCCCACGGTGGGCTAAAGTAGTTCGCAAGTACCAGCGCGCGCGCCCCGGCGATCTTTTTCGCATCTCTGATGGCGTCGAGTCCGCCGCGCCCTTTGTCGCCGGTGACGATGAGCAGCGGCGGCGGGTCAGCGGACAAAGGCGCCAGCTCGATGCCCATCGGGCACATCAGCGTCAGCGACGCGACCGCGTTCTTGTGACGGGTAAGCAGTCCCACCCAGTCGCGCGGCATGCAGGCGGCGAAATGGGCGCGCTCGACGCCGAGATGGCGCATGAGCTCGATTAGGCGATCTTCGAGGAGAATCGGCGATTGGTTCGTCATGCGATTCGTCTCCATTTTTTTCACTCTTTTTAGCCCGGCCTTCAGCGCTAATACAACTCAACGCCGAACCTGGTTTTCTTGCCCCGCTATGCTATTGATCTAGTAAAGCGAGGAATTTGCCGATTAATCCTACATTGCTCACTATCGGTTTCGTCAGCCCTGGACCGGCAACCTGGCCGCATTACGATGGCTTTATGAAGCTGGTGCCGGACTCTGTGAAATTCGATTTCCAGGGGTTAGGACTATTCGGCCAATCGCTTTACGAAATCATCGGCAAGAAACAGGAAATCCTGCGCCGCGTCACTGAACTTGCCGCTGAAAAGAAATGGCATGCGGTCATTCTCATCGGCGCGCCGACCGAGGTGATGAATCCCGGACTGTTCGCTGCACTAAAAGCAGTTCTGCAAATCCCCGTGACCACCGCTCTGACGGCGTCGGTGCATGCGTTACAACATTACGACGCCAAGCGTCTACTGCTGCTGACGCCGTTCGAGACCCGCTTGAACGGCATGATCGAAGAATATTTGACCGACGCCGGCTTCTCGGTGCGCGCGCCAAAGTCATTCGCCAACATCGGCGAGGCCGGCCGTTTGGGACCGGAAGCGGTTTATGATCTAACCAAACAGGCGTTGGCCGAAGTCGGCTCTGTCGACGCCATATATTTTCAAGGCGCCGTGCTCGATCCATTGCCGGTGTTGCAACAGATCGAAAACGATCTAAAGATCACCGCTATCGCCAGCAATCCGGCGATGCTGTGGGAAATACTTTCACAATTGGGCCGGCGCGCGCCGATCCCAGGCTACGGCAAACTGCTGGCGGATTGGCCGAGTTAGGCAACAATGATGAAAAATCGATTTTCACCACGAGGGACATGGTTCGACTACGCTCACCACAGGCTCCGAGCACGGAGTTCCGAAGTATATTTATTCAAAACCTTCCTGACCTT
>JBGTCC010000232.1:0-4533 GCA_041749055.1 Thermodesulfobacteriota bacterium
AATCGTTTTCCGAAGCTTCGATTCGTTTTTGCCGAGTACGAATTGTCTTGGTTGTACCCATTTTTTGCGAAAATGGATGGATCCGTCGCCCGAGCGCGTTCAGAGGCGCCCGAATCGCCTACTATCGAAGCGCTGCCGAGCGAGTGTATCAGACGGCAGGTTTTCATTACATTTCAGGACGATCGCGTCGGTGTTCTCGGTTCCCAGGCTCTCAATCTCGTCGATAACGTGATGTGGGCCAGCGACTACCCGCACGGCGGCGCGACTTGGCCGCACTCCAAAGATATCATTAAGGCTCAGTTTCAGGGTGTGTCCGATGAGATAAGGCGAAACTTAACCTGGAAGAATGCTGCAAAGTTTTACGGCGTCGAATGAGTGCGAATCTCGGGAGTTTCAATGAAATTATCTGGATACATCCTCGCGCTATCACTAGTCAGTGGGTTTATTTTTATCCATCCGGCCTCTGCGCAGCAGGAAAGTTTCTATAAAGGCAAAACGCTGCAGATTCTGGTTGGATCCGGACCGGGCGCCGGTAATGACTTGAAGACGCGTATTTTTGCCAGGCACGCGCCGAAATTTCTGCCCGGAGCCCCCAATATCGTGGTTGAAAATATGCCTGGTGCGGGGGGCCTGAGGGCGCGAAACCATCTGTATAATCTCGTCAAGCCGGATGGACTGACGATCGCACAGATTCTTAGGGGAACGGAGATCCAGGAGGCCATTGGAGACCCTAACGTTAAATACAAGTCCGATCGATTTCATTGGATTGGTAATCTAACAACGGGAGACGCGATTTGTGCCGTGCGCATCGACCGAGGCGGCGCTACGCTCCAAGAAGCGATCAAGCGCTCCGCAGCCGTGCCGTTGCGCAACGCGGAGTCCGCTGGCTCCAGCATCGGCGCGGTGGTTGCCTTACTCGTGAAACAGTTCACTGGCCTAAATCTGCAGGTTGTGTCCGGGTATGCGGGAGGGTCGGCCATCGATCTCGCCATTGAACGTGGCGAAGCGGATATGAGGTGCGGTCTTATCTGGAGTTCTGCGAGAGCGAGACATGCTAACTGGTTCAAACAATTCGGCAGCGCCAAACCTTTTGCTGCCGTGATCGTTCAGATCGCCGAGAAGCGGATCCGCGAACTGCCCGATGTCTCCACGTTGATCGAGCTTGCAGCGGACAAATCCTGGCGCAGCGTGGCTGAGACCATCAGCTTCACTTATGAGAACGCTTATCCGATGCTGGGACCTCCCGGACTGCCCGACGATATCGTCAAACTTTTGCGCAAGGCTTTTTGGGACACCGTTCACGATGCCGATTATATCGCCGATTCCAAGAAAGCGGGATTCCCGGACGACGAGCCGCTGCCCGGCGAAAAGGTTCAACAAACGGTCAAGCAAATCTTGGATGTACCGGAAGAGGCGAAGATGCGCTTAAGAAAACTTCTAGGCATGAGCTGATCCAGCGCGGGCTTCATAAGCGAACGATTCGACTAGAGTTCAAGGGGCAATTTCACAGATGGATCAACAAAGTTTGGATTTACGTAACGGCTTGTCCACTAAGTTGGCTGAGTTCTCAGTTGGCCTGACTTTGCAAACAGTCCCGCCAAAGGCAGTGGACAATGCCAAAATCGCGATTCTCGACTGTCTCGGGGTGGCGGTACTTGCGGCGTCGCAGGAGATCGGGGATAAGCTAGTGCGTTTCGCCGGCAAAAATGCCTCGCTCGGTTCTTGTACCGTATGGGGAACTCTGCTTCGTTCGAATATGCGCGATGCCGCACTGTTGAACGGAACGCTTGCGCACGCCTTGGATTATGATGACAGAAATCATGCCTCGACTTATACTCTGGCGGTCTCGATCGCTGCGGCCGAGGAATTCGATTCGTCCGGCGCTAAATCACTAGAGGCTTTTGTTGTCGGCCGGGAAGTTCGCGCCGCGCTCGACGGACTATTCTCGAAGCGCTCGAGCGGCATTGGTCCCGGCGCGAAAGGTTGGCATTCGAATGGCATCTTGGGGCCGATTGCTTCGACATGCGCCGCGAGCAAAGTATTGGGTCTGGACATTGACCAGACTTCAGCGGCGATCGGCTTAGCCGCAGGATCGTGCGGCGCGCTCACCAGAGACGGCGGAACGATGGCCAAGCCGTTCCGCGTCGGCCATGCCGCTGCGACTGGAATTACTTGCGCGCTTCTCGCAGCAGAAGGATTCACGTCAGACGAGACAGCTCTAGAAGGACGCTATGGTCTTCTCGAAGCGCTCGGACCTATTCCCAATGAAGTGTTGATGGGCCTCGGAAAACATCTGGGCGACAAGTTTGAACTGGAGCGCGATATTAAAATTAAACCGTTTGCATCATGCACCGCTAGCCACGCATCCGTCGAGGCGATGCTCAGACTGGTCGAGAAGCATGCGGTGATTGCGGCTGATGTTGAAATAATCGAAGCTGACTTGAAACCATACCCGCTGGTTCGGCAGAACCCTAAACGGGGTTTTGAAGGACGCTTCAGTATGCCGTTTTGCCTTGCTAACGCTCTTGTTTATAGAGGTCTCCGGCCCAACGACTTCAACGACCGTCGTTTGCAAGAGCCGGCAATCGTCGGGTTAATCGATCGTTGTCGGCATATCCCCGATGCACCTTCGCTAATCGTGGTACTCAGAAACGGCTCCCGACTCGAGGAACCACTTCAGGTCGCCAGCGATTTGAAAGGCTGGGATCAAACAGTCGCGAAGTTCAATGAATCCGTGGGTACGCTTCTTACCGATGTTCAACAATCCGCAATCATCGAGTCTGTACAGGCAATCCAAAAAATCTCCTCGATTCGAGACATCACACAGGCATTGCAACAAACTAAGAGAAATTAGAATTGATTCGTCGAAACAGAATGTTACCGCCGGTAGTTCTCATCAAAGCGTCATGGCTGTCCTTACTGATATCAATCCCGACCACCAGGTAGTCTTAAGAACCGCGTATTTCCTGACGCAATCGCCGAAAGTCTTGGAGTCGTTTCTGTTCTCGTTCCATCCTTTGCCTCCTCATCAGCTATGATTTGCTCGGCGCACGATTCTATTCGTGCCACCCGGAGGCTTCTGGTTGGAAGTTTGTATAGTGTGAAAAACTGGGGCTACATGCCCTCGGTACTTGGTGAGATATAACGTTGTTGACGAGCTGGACAAAGTTGCTCCGTTGGCCGAAGCGATCGCGTTCCAAGAGCCCAATACCGAAGCCGATCTTCGAACCATGAAGTTAGTGCCGTGGCTCCGGGGGGGAAGGAGATATCAATATTTCGATTAGCTTTATCCACGGTACCGTAAAGATCGATCGGCGCGGTTATCTGCTCGAAAACGGTTGACCTTCTGGTCACCGACCGCACGATGATCGCCGCATCTATACCAGCAGCGTTCGTGATAACCAACTTCACGATTTCTTTTCTCGACAGGTGGATAAGGTAACCAATCAATAGCGCGGCGCTGGTCAATCGTAGGATTGGCTTCATATACTCCCGTAATCAATCAGTCAATCGGCTTTTTAAAATTGGCAGCAGTCGCGGGTCGCTGATCTGGATGGCGCAAACCCAGGAGGCTCAATAGGGAAAATCTTGTAAGCGGACCGGCGGCCGTGCGGATGTGAAGCCCGCGCGCAAATTGCGACTTCCGCAATCGATGAGAGTTGCTATGCTACGTTCATGAGGAACTGGAAATCGCGGCTTCCCACTCTGCTCGATCGCGCGGATAAGCTGTCCGACAATGTCCGGGCACGCCTGAGGGCAATCACGGGATTCAGCAATCCTTTGATGATCATTCCTTATTTGGGCTACGGCAGTGCGGAGAAACTTTTGTTCGGCGGTAGAGTATTGGCGGACGAAGGGTTTACTCCTGCCACGAGCGCCGATCATACCTGGCGCAATCTCGTCAACATGTATAGGCGCTTTGAAACCGACGAAGTGCCGGGCGCTCGAGTCCGGGCAAACTTTCAGGGAAACCACAGCGAGGCGACCACCGATGAAGAAGGTTATTTCCATTTCGCGATTCAACCGATGCAGCGCTTGGATGCGAATCGGTGGCAAAAAGTGGAATTGGAGCTGTTAGAACCATCGTCGGAAACGGCACCTCCGGTGCGCGCGACCGCTCAGGTGCTGGTGCCTTCCGCCGCCGTTAGATTCGGTGTCATCAGCGACATCGACGACACCGTCCTATCGAGCCATGTCACCAATAAATTGAAGATGATCCTGACGGTGCTTCTCTCCAACGAGCATACCCGTAAGCCCTTCGAAGGCGTTGCCGGTTTTTACCAGGCGTTGCAGAGGGGCGCGGGCGGCGGCGAAGACAATCCGATCTTTTATGTTTCGAATAGCGCCTGGAACCTGTACAGCCTATTGGTCGAATTCTTGAAACTACAGAAGATTCCCTTGGGTCCGCTGCTTTTGCGGGATTTTGGCGATCACTTGTTGTTTTCCAAAGAACCAGAAAACCACAAAAAGAAGAATATCAAAATCATACTGGAATCGTTTCCGCATTTGCCATTCGTGCTGATTGGCGACAGT
>JBGTCC010000233.1:0-3398 GCA_041749055.1 Thermodesulfobacteriota bacterium
GATCGGCAGGGCGCCGGCCATGGGCAAAATCTTACCGCGGCGGGAAATCATTAGGCTGCGCAGCCAGGGCTGGCGCGCTTGCGGCACCAATTCAGTAGTTGAGACGTGAAACGCGGCGGCGGTGTAGGCCTTGTTGAACGCCAGCTCGGCGCTTCTCGCCTCGGCCTTGTCCATCTTGCCGACCGCTATGGGTGCGCCGGCCTCGTCGACCACAACGGCGGTAATCGCGCTGCCGACCAGGCTGGCGTACTCTTGGGCGGACTCGATCATCGCCCAGGCGGTAGCGTAGGGCACCGGGCCGATGGCTGCTTTGTTCTGGCGGAAGAATGCCGCGTTAACTTCGATGGCGTCGATGTACTGGGCGGGAATATCCACGTCTTTGAAGATCGCGTCCACCGGGCAGACGATCTCGCACTGCTCGCAGTCGATGCAGACTTCCGGATCGACGTAGAACTGCGGCGCGCCCGGTTTGGTGTGGATGCAAGCTACCGGACAAACTTCGACGCAGGCGCCGTCGTTGGTACAAAGTTCGGTGATGATGTAAGGCATTTGTCCTCGCTTCGCGCGGAATGTGAAATTCCAATTTCCATATTCCAGAGTTCGGATTGAGAGTTTGTAATCTGGAATGGCCGAAGGCCTAGCCGTCCGCGGCTAGCGGAAGATCGGTGTAGATCGCGTCGGCGACGTAAACGCCGGCGCCGAATTCGCGAGTCACCAATCTGCCGCTGCCGTTCAACGTTCCCAAGCCTGCTTCGGCCGCCAGCGCGTCGACGTTGGCGTCGCGCACTACTGTGGCGCGAAAGCCCAATTCGCGAATCCATGAACTCAAAACAAAAGTGATGAACAAGCCGTTTTGCACCGGCATTTGGCCGCCGATGCCTTTGGTTTGGCGCGGGTCGTAGTCGGCATGGACGGCGCAGAGGACGGCGAACGGCAGTTGATCCGGGTTGCTGGGTGCATTGGCGTCGAGCTTGGCGATGCCAATCATTTCCGTGCCGAAGTACTGCGCCATGCCTTTGACATGGCTCGCGGTGATCTCGGGCGTGTGCAGCTCGGCTTTATTGGGGAAAATATTCCCCGCCGGTGCATTGCGGATCAGTTCCGTCACCGTATTAGTGAGATCGGCGGGCGGCGTATTGATGAAAAACTCCCAGAAGGGATCGTCCTTGTGGGAGTCTTTGCCGGACCAGGGAAACTTCAAAGCCACTTACGGTTCCCGCTTGACGAATCGATTGGTGTTTTCCTTAAGCGGCGCATAGTAGCCGACTCTGCCGGCGACCGCTTTGGCGCCGGCCTTCTCATGCGACGCGTTGCAGCCGGCGACAGTGCAGGCATGCTCGCCGGGTTTGACACCGGAGTCGTAGCCCAGCCAAGTCACCCGCGCATTGCGCACCAGGCCCCAGAATCGGTCATCGATCCATTTGAGAAACTTCACTAACACCGGCCGCAGCACGTAGGGGCAATAGTGTAATGACGAAGTTGCCATGTTGTGCCACCAGGTTTTCGGTTTGGTATAGGGGCAGACCGTGGCGCAGGTGAGACAGCTGCCCCAATGATCGTGCACGTAGGGGCGCAGCTTGTAGCAGGTCAGCCAGTTGATCTTGTATTTCTCGACGCCGTTGTGGACGACCTTGTCGCCGACAGGGATACTGTTGGTCGGGCAGGTGTTGGCGCACTTGCGGCAGACTTTGCAGAAATCGTCGACGCCGATGTCAATTGGCTCGTCACCCACCAGCGGCAGGTCGGTCATGATCGGATCGGGCATATGCACGCGGGCGCCGTATTCCTTGCTGATGACCAGCCCGTTGCGGCCCAACTCGCCGACGCCTGAGGCCACGCCCACCGCTTGCGGCACCGCCACCCCGCGCAGCGCCGTGTAGCCGAGTTCTTTGATGTAACCTTCGAGGGCTTTTAGGATCATGTTGCCCTTGATTTGCGAGATGTGATAGGCGGCGTCGCCGATCAGATGGCGGTGCGCTTGCAGCTTATTGTAGTCCCATGCGGTGGTCGCCATGATGATGTAGGGAAACTTGCGCGCCATCTGCTCCGGTGAGTGGGCTGCGTATTCATCTTTCGCCGTGCCGTCTTGGACATAGCGGCCGCCGCCGGCAGCATATAGATAATTTGGATGGGCCTTGGCGATCCGAACGATATCCGCACCCATGTAGCGCGCTACAGCTTTGATGTGGCGCGCCATTGCCGCGGGATCGTTCACCGGAACTTTCTGCGGATTGATTTTGCCCTTGGCCGCTTGGTTGACCACCGTGCTCAAGAAATGTCTGCGGTCGGCGAAATGGTTTGGCGCCGATACCCTGGTCAGTGGATCCTTGGATACCGTGTTGTGGTACCAATTGAACAATGGCTTGCCCAGTTCGCCGCGCTGGTTTTTCGGGTGCGGCGACTGATTCATGTCGACGTTTTCAAACTTGCCGACGATGCGCACGGTGCGGCCGAGATAGGGAGTGGGGAACTCGGCGCTGCCGTTGGCGTTGGTGGTTGGGTCGGGAGTTTCAACTTTAGACATTGTTTGACCTCCGGGTTTAATCAGACAGAGATAAGTAGCGGAGATAGCAAGTTGGAGAAGGGGCGGGGCGGTCTCTGTCTCGCATCTCTAACGCGTCATCCTTGGTATGCTGCCAGCGCCACTTCAGCGCATTTTTGATCTTGATCGTCAGTGCCGCCCGAGACTGCGATGGCGCCGACGACGTTGCCGCCTTCGACCACCGGGATCGCGCCGCCGCCGGGCATTACCTTGCCGCTGCTCGATACCACCAGACTTTGAAACCAGGCTTGGTTCGCTACGCCGGCCAGGTCTTTGGTCTGCTGCTGGAAGCTCGCCGCAGTGTAACCTTTGTTGAGGGCGATCTCCACCGTGATCGGCCGCGCCTTGTCCATGCGCCCGAGCGCGATCATGCGCCCACTCTGGTCGACCACCACCGCAGTCACGGCGATGTCCAACTGCGCCGCTTGGGTATGCGCGTTACGCACCATCTGAATCGCTTTTTCTCCAGGGATAGCCATAGTTGCCGGCGAACCTCCTCGTGCTGAGCTGTATCAGCTACTGTAGCAGGGAATGGGTATGGGCAGTCAAGCGAAAAGAATGACCGGCGGGGATACTAGCGGTTAGGCAGCGGCCACAGCTAAATAAGCGCCAAGGGCGAGGGACGCACATGATAACGGCGCGCAACTGATGTGATTCGACCGGAAACCATTGCGGAAACAGGGTCGGCAACTGTGCCGTGACGTTTGGTTGAGGGCGACCAAGGGGGGAATTCAGTTTTAACCACGGAAAACACGGACCACACGAAAAGGGTATTCGAAATTTCGTGACTTTCGTGTATTTCGTGGTTTGATCTTTTGGTGGAACAGGCGCAGCATGCTGCGCCGCTACGGCATTC
>JBGTCC010000234.1:0-4246 GCA_041749055.1 Thermodesulfobacteriota bacterium
AAAACGCTACTTCGAAGTCGGCAACGCGATTCGCGCGGCGATCGACAGCCTGCCGACCAACAAACGCATCGGCGTGCTCGTCAGCGGCCACTTGTCGCTGGAAATCGGCGGTCCGAAAATGTTCGAGCCGCGCCAAACCGATCCTAATTTCGACGCCAACGCGGTGGGCTGGATCGTCAACGGCGACATTGATGCCGCCACCGAAGCCTGCGCCCCCGACAAAATGATTCGCTACGGTAACATGACCACCGGTTATTTAAATTTCATCATGATGATGGGCCTCGCCAATCTAGCCAAGCCGTCCTACGCCGAAGGCTTGGACGCCGGCTTTCCGGCGATCCCGTTCTTCAGTTGGGAACAACAGCCCAAGACTTAATAAACTAGAACACCGCAAATGGACTATAAAATTCTCTCAACAGTCTTCACGTCCGTCTTTATCGCCGAGCTCGGCGACAAGACCCAGCTGGCAACGATGCTATTCGCGTCGGACAAGGACACCAGTAAACTGACAGTCTTTCTCGGCGCCGCCGCGGCACTTATAGTAACCTCCGCCATCGGCGTCGCCGCAGGCTCGATTGTGTCGCAGTATGTGAGCGAGAAAACTTTGCAGTACGTGGCGGGAGTCGGTTTTATCGGAATTGGCATCTGGACCTTGGTGAAAGCATAACCACTCGGCGTGGGAAACGATTGTGCAGTTCGAATGGGATCGCAAGAAGGAGGCAAACAATTTCCGGAAACACAAAGTATCCTTCGACGAGGCGGTGACGGTCTTTTATGATCCGTTGTCGGCGACCTTTAACGACCCAGAGCATTCCATTGGAGAAGAGCGGTACATTGCCGTAGGCTATTCTTCTACCCGGCGGCTGCTCGTGGTAAGTTAATCCGAGCGCGACGACGGAATAAGAATCATCAGCGTCAGACGAGCGAATACGAAAGAGAAAAGACGCCATGAAACGTAAGAAAACTACGAAACCGGATGAGTTACGGGCGGAATACGACTTCGATTATTCAAAGGCTGTCCGTGGCAAATACTTCCAGCGGTTGATGAAGGAGGGCTCAAATGTTGTCGTACTGGAGCCCGACGTGGCAAAAGAGTTTCGTGGCTCGGCAGCGGTGAACGATGCGCTCCGATCGTTACTTCAGGTGTCGAAAGCGACTCTTCGGTTAACTTCACGATCCACACCGGCGAGCCGCAAGCGCGCCGTCGGATAATTGATCACGAATAAGATGTTCGGAGGCCCCATGAGCAAATACCTGATGAACAAACTGATTCACCTCGTCAACATGGATGAGAAAGCCGAAGAAAAGTATTGCGCCAACCCGCGCGGGTTCGTCGAAGACTGGGAGAAAACGCAGAAGCTAAAACTGACACCGGAAGAACGCGAGGCGCTGGCGACCAAGGACTACGGCAAGCTCTACGCTCTGGGAGCCCATCCGTTTACGCTCTGGAGTTTCACCGAAGCGGTATGGATACACGAAAAGGCGCGGCCCGATCTAGTGGCGGATTACAAAGCCAAGGCAGCCGAGGCGGGATATCCGAATTTTAAAACATAGAAGTAGGTAATCGGCAGTAGGCAATAGTCCGGAAAAATACGACCGAAATTCCTACTGGTGCCTAATGCCTGTTGCCTCGTATATTTCTTCCAGTCGCTGACACCGCTGAATAAATCCGAAATCACCAACAGGTGCGATAAATCATTTTGTTCCGGCGTACGCAGCACATGGGGCGGCTCGCGGCCGTCCTGAATGTCGCGGATCGCTTTTTCCATCAGCTTGCGCGCCGCCACGATGGCGCTGTCGGAGGGCAGCGGGCTTCCGTCATACCCGCGAAAGCGGGTATGACGGACGAGGACGAAAAACCAACTCAGCCCGTCGACACTCAATTTCCTACTGCAAAACTTTGTCGGCGAACTTCTGCGCCTTCAACCTAACCTCAACGCACTTGTCTTCGAGGTAGTTGCGCATCTTCGCGTTATCCTTCGGGCTCGGAGTGTCCTTCGTGCCTCCTTCGAAAATACATGTGCGGAGATGATTCGCGCCTGCGCGGGAACGACAAGTCGAAGAGATGAGCTTGTGGAGGGTAATCCATCCAATTTCATAGTCTTTAGTCGAGTGTAAGCTCATGATTCACTTCGTGGTGAAAGAGATCCCCACAGCCGATGTCTAAATTTCTAGTGCACATCGAAACGCGTCGCACGCTCCGAAATATTATTGAACGCCTTGGGATGCACCAGTTTGCGGCTGTAGAGCACCATGCGCAGAAATCCCGGGCTGCCGGTGATGCGGTGCGCGACGCCGCGCGGGATATAGGACATTTGCCCTGGGTCGAGTTCCATGGCGCCCCACTCGGTGTGGTTCAGCGAATGACCGCGGAATTGAAACCAGATTTCGTCCTCGTCGCAGCCGCGATGAAAGCCGTTCTGCTCTTCTTCGAGATTGTAAACGTCGACGCGAAACTCCTTGCCGTTGTAAAGAATCGGCGCGCGCGCGCCGCCCTTGCCGGTCATACCGGTGAAATAATTGAACGCGCTCAACTGGCGCACCGGCCGGCCGCCGTCGCGTTTGCAGCCGATCAACGCCGCAATATCGCGCTCGACCCAAAGATCCGACTGCGGGTCCCAAAAACTGATATGCTCCAACGCCGTTCCGTCGCCAGCGCCGTCCGCATTGCGGCCATTGGCAGCGCCGATCGGTTCCGACGGTTTGACGCTGAACTTATTTTGCGTCAGCGGCTTCTCCGGATCGACGCCCTCGGTGACCGCTTCCTGGGTCGCCACGCGCAAGCGCAAGCACTGCTCCGTGCCCGTGGTCCGATGGGAAATCGCCGAAGGCACCAGCGCGATCTCGCCGGGATCCAATTCGATAACGCCGTCTTCGCTCTCGATCTTAGAGCGCCCGCAGAATTGTAAATAGACGATGTCGTAATCCGCCGCGCGCGTAAACTGCGTCTCCCGCCCGGCAATAAGCTCGGTGCTAACCCGCAAGGCATCGCCCTCGAAGACCGTTGCCCGAGCCCGGTTGCCGTTAAGCGGCGTACTGCGGAGTAAATCGAACGGCCGGATATGCGGCACCATCCTCTGGCCCATGCGCGCCGTGCCGATCACCGCGCTCTCGTCGCGCTCCATCCAGATATGCTCCGATGGTTCTCTGTGAGTCATAAATTCACGAATTTTTTTCGCCATAACAGTCTCCTCATCGGCAATTAATCGTTACTCTTACTATCGTTTTCTGGCACAATCGGCGCTTAGAACTTAGGCTTCCATTTTTTAACTCACGGTAGAAGCGGCGGATAGCCGTAGTCAAATACTTTGCTCAGGTCGGTGAGCTTGGGCGCCTTGACCAGCTCCGCCCGCGCCGCCACTTCGTCGCGCAACACGTCTTCGGGCACCGACCCTTCTTCGGTCATGCTCACCAGCGCGCTGTCGTACTCCACCGCCAAGGCCTCAGCAGGCAATGGATTGTACTTGGCCACCATGGCGACCGCCGGCTCTTAGTAGCGCCGGGCGAATTCCCGGCCTTTGGCGATGGCGCGCAAGTAGCGCTCGACCAAGCCGGGATTTTCCGCCAGCAACTTATTCGACACCGCCACGCCGTTCCACACTAGCTGAATTTCCTTGCTCAGATCGGCGATCGCGTGGCCGCGCGTCGAACCGAATTGGCTGATGTCGCGCGGCGTCAGCGACGACGCATCCACCGATCCCGACAGTAAGGCCGGAAAGCGTCGCCTCGCTGCGCACCGCGATGAACAGAAACGATTTGGCATCGAAGCGGTACTTCTTCATCAACAGTAGCGTCGCCAGATGGCCGGTGTCGCCGTAGGTATTGATAGCGATCGTTTTGCCGACCAGATCTTGCAAGATCTTGATCTCCGGTTTGTTGGACATGAGCTTGTAAGTCGGCCGCGACTGATTAGTGTAAACGATCGTAACCGGACCGCCGCGCAACGCCGCGCTCAACGCCGAACCCGCCGACGAGCTGAAGTGCAGCTGGCAGGACAACAGTGTCTGCGTCGCACTCCCGCCACCCGAACGGAAAATCTTGACGTTCAACCACTTCCTCCGCCATGTAACCTCGTTCGATGGCGACCAGGTGATCCATATACGCCGCGCCCAGCGACACGAACGAGACCGTCACATCCTCGGCCCAAACCGGCGGTGCCCATACGGAGAGAATTAAGAGCCAAACGCCACGCGCCAACCCGCTGCAGCCAGATTCGCTTTATGGGTCGTCTAAACATTAAGTTCTT
>JBGTCC010000235.1:0-4702 GCA_041749055.1 Thermodesulfobacteriota bacterium
ATCCGCGGAGGCGCTACCGGAGCCGTTTCTGACTCAGCCTCAACGCGTTTCATTTCCGAAAAACCCAAAGTATCAGAGATATCTTCGGCGGAAGATGGGTTACTGCACTCTTCTTCGCTCTCCCGATTCGCGCTAATCCACACATCGAGAGGATGCCCCAGCATGAGCCGCCTTAAGAGACATTGATAAACTATTTTTTGAATCGTTTGACCTTCTTGCGCTGCATGTCTGAACCCGGCAAGAAAAATTTGCTGGACGATATACCGCTCGTTGCCGGTGAGATCGTCGATCAACTTGATTTCTTCAACTTGCCGCTTGAACTCGCCGGGGCCGAATTTAGACATGTTGGCTAACAGCAACAACAGCTGAGCCGCGCGATCCAATGGCTGGGATTCGACCCGCCGCGAAAGCATGTCAATGGCATGATCGTAGCGGCCTTCCTGGAGGAGCTGCTGTATCCGGCTATAGGTGAACACTGTTGTTGTCTGCTCTGCCATAGGCCACCGTCTCGGTCACGGTCGAAAACTTGTTAAACTTACCATTAAATACGGCCGTTATGTCAAGTAAAACAAGCCACGTTTTTGTTACAGTCAATGCATCTCCGAGTGGGATTGATCCTTAAGGCCAAAAGATCAATTTTATCGTGTGTTTGGCTGGCAACTTGCAGGGCGCGGTCGGAGCTCCGCCGCGCCTTCGTTAAGGTAAATGGGCGGCAAATAATCCCGCTGCAAGATCGGCCACGGATGACCGCCGAGGCAAACGACTTAATACGCGGAAAAGGATTCTCGTGCCAGGTGTTTGTTATTTCGCCAATCCGCGTTGGTGGCGGCCTTAGCTGGTGCCATGTCTCTTTACCCAATCGACGATCGCTTGGTTGGTCTCTTCCGGCGCTTGCCAGAAAAAGCCGTGGGATTGGCCTTTTAAGACTTGCAGTTCGGCTCTGGCGATGCGTGTGCGGAGCGCTTCGGCTTGAGCGAGATGATTGCTGCGCGCCGAGTCGTGGTCGCCGATGAATACCAGCGTCGGGCACTGCAGGTCGCAGAGACGATGGGTCGCTTCCCAGTTGTGCCGCGCGATAATCAGATGAATGAACTCCGGCAGCTTGGCGTGGGTCGCGTACGCAGTCTGGAAAAATGCTTCGACTTTTTCCGGATGGCGCTGGCGAAAGTCTTTGGTGAAAAATGCATCGGTGTCGCAGAACTCCTCGCGCAAAGCGCGCTCGAAGCCTTTTTCGACCAGACGGATCACCAGCCAATGGGGCAGACCGGGAATACAGTCCGGCCCCGGCCGCGCCGCTTGGCCCGAGCCGCTGGCGGCCATGATCAAACTCTTCACCCGGCCGGGAAAGTTGAGCGCCATCTCCAGCGCGATGCGCCCGCCCATGGAGTGGCCGCAAAGATGCGCCGACGGAATTTTCAAATGATCGAGCAGGGCGACGACGTCGTTGGCCATCTGATTGATGGTGTAAACTTTCTGCGTTTCAGTGGTGCGGCCGCAGCCGCGCGGATCGTGCAGGATCAGCTGTGTCCACTGCGCCAGGGGCAACTGCGACGGCTTCCACACTTCACAGGAAAACGCCGTCGACGGTATCAGCACCAGCGGCTCGCCCCGGCCGTGGGTTTCGTAATAGAGATTGGCGCCTGTGGGGAGATTTACGTTGGGCATGGATCGTTTTCTCCTTGAAACTTTTAACTCGTTCCAAATGTTCCAATCGTTCCAGAAGTTTGGAATGCAATCCCATGTCAACCGTGATTGCCAGCTCAATTGTGATCGGGCTTTTACGATTGGAACCGCTGGAACATTTCGAACCCTTGGAACTGATTATTCCGGTTTATATTTTCATTTGCTTGATCATCGCCAGGGTCAGCGGGTTGCTTTCGTCCAGTAACTTTTCCGCCATAGTGTAGTGATTGGCGCCGGGGACGATTAGGTAGTCGGCGTTCATGCCGTGTTGTTTGCAATAGTTAAAATAATCTTCCGACATTTGTTGCCAGCCTTTGGGTTCGGCGCTGCCGACGGCCACGACCAGCGGGCATTTGACTCGCGGTGGATTTTCAAATGGGCTATTCAACTTCGCGACCTCGGGTGTCATGCGCACTTGTTCCTGGACGCTGATCTTCATCACCATGTCGAGATCGAAAACGCCGGAGGTGGCGACAGCGCCTTTGATGCAGTCCTGCGGCAGACCTTCCTTGGTCCAATCATGCGCCAGCGCCATGGCGGTGAGATGGCCGCCGGCGGAGTGACCCGAGACATAGATGCTCGACGGATCGCCACTGTAGCGCAGGATGTTTTTGCCGACCCAGGCGATGCTGGCGCGGGTCTGCCGGACGATGTCGGTGACCGTGGCCAGCGGGCATAGGTCGTACTCCACTAGCGTCACGGTCGCGCCGCGCTTGGTGAAGGTCGGCACGAAGTTGCAGTTGTCTTCCTTGCTGCCGCTGCGCCAATAGCCGCCGTGAATGTAGACCAACACCGGCCCGCCAGGTTTGTCGGCGGCGTAGATGTCCAACGTCTGGCGCGGCGAAGTGCCGTACGGAACGTTCAGCCAGGACTTCGCCGTCTCACGGACTTTCTTCGCCTGCGCCGCGCGCACCTTCGCCAGCTCGGGATACTCCGGCACCGACTCGCGCGGATTGTACTGATACTCCATCTCGTCCGGGCGGAAGCCTCTGTAAAGTTGATCGCTCATGGTTCTCTGTCCTCTTGAATAAGTGATGCCGCAATTTCATTGTTGACAGTAGTGGAAAGGCTGTTTCGATGTCAACGCTTCTGGCGGCTACGGTCTGTTCAGTTTGAATTTCTATGCAGGGCGACCCTTGTGGTCGCTGGTTCCGGAGCGCGAACGCGGGAGTCTGCCCCTGCATCAAGTATGAATTGCTGCCAAAAACTTCGACCCTCTGTGGAGCACCGCGCTGAACCACTGGTTTTTGTCGAATAACAGCGAGTGGAGCCCGAATTTGTCGTTAGGTGTGCTTTGCTTCGCTGGCCAATACTTTGTCCGTCGGTGTGCATGTCTGAGCAATCGCGCACCGGTTACATACTTGTTATGATCGCAGGTCGATAATATGCTTCACTGCTTCGTCGAGAACTCAGAACCAACGCCAACTCGTGAAGGCGTGATCGCTGAGGCTCGAATAAAGGCGATAAAGAATGCGAACTCATGATCCATCAGGGGGAAAGTGAATGCGCGCATTCAGGCGGCGAGTTTGCACTGTTTGTTGTGGCCTGTTCCTCCACGCATGCTCCACAGCGCCGCAGGTGATTCCAATTCCTGCGCCGTCCGAAAACGCTGCTCGTTCAGTGGATTGGCTCAACGAGAACTATCCGGAAGTGCTCTCCGCTATCAGCACCGCGATGGTACGGGAGCTGAAATTCCCACCGATCCAGGGCGTCGTGACTTTCTATCCTAACTATCAAACCTTTGAGAGCGGCCTGGCGGCGGAGTTCGAAGAAAGCGCTCGCCGGGCGGAGGAGCGTACCGGCAAGCGACAGCCGGAGGCGGTCAGACAGGAAAATATCGCTTTTTTAGCTCGCCAGCGCGCCTTCACGGCAGCGGCAGTGGCAACTAACGGCAACGTTCTGGTTCATGAAATCGCGTTCAGACGATACCCGTGGAACGAGCGTGTTCGGGTTTTGGCGCACGAGATGACCCATGTGCTCCAGCGAAATCTGACCCAGCGACGCCCGGCGAGTTGGGAAAATTGGATGATTGAAGGATTTGCCGATTGGGTCGGCTACAAAGTTCTCGATAGTTTAAACATCGAGAGCTTCGCCAAAAGTCGCCAGCGTGTGGTGGATTCCGTTGTCGCCGGTAGCGCGCGCCAGACTCTGCCGTCGTTGACACAACTATATACCCAAGCCGATATCCTGACTTGGACCAGGACCCTGGGCCGCTACGCGGCTTACGGCCAGGGAATGGTCGCGATCGATTTATTAGTAGAAGAGAAAGGATTGGCCGCGGTGCTCGACTATTTCCGCAAATTCGCCAAATTAAATAATCGTCAGCGCAATTTTTCCGAAGCCTTCGGTGAGAAGCTTGAGAGTTTCGACGCTAGGTTCAGTCAATACCTGGCAGGGATCCAAGGAAGGTAACAGAGCTTTCCATGTATTTGGTTTTCCGCCGTGATTCTTGGCCAAGTCATTTAGATGTCGCCACCAGCTCATCGTAGTTTTGCTGGCCAAATTGCCTTTTCCCCGCTTCCAGCTCGCGGAAAATCCCCAAAAGCTTACTGCACAGCGCCATCTTCATCCCCAACTTCTCGCCCTCTTTGACGACGTAGGCAAGCGTGAAGTCGACTTCGGTGCGGATCTTTTTCTGGACGTAGCGCAGCGGGCCTTTGCGGTCTTCGGGTTTCCAGGTTTTAGCGAAGTCGTTGACTGCGGCGAGGCGTTGGTCGGCGGAGTTTCTTGGGTGAAAGTCGGGCGGATTGTATTCCGCCAACTTGATCCAGCGCACGCCTAGCGCTTCGCCAACGGCGACGATTTCGGCAAAAAAATCAGCCATGGTGCGGCGATCGACTTCCGTCGTGCAAGTTGTCGCCAAGGATGCGTCGGCTAGCGAGCCATAGTAGCCGAGGCATGTGTAGGTTAGCTTGCTCCAGAGCACGCCGAGGATATTGTCGGAAATTTCCGTTTCCATGACGGCGTCGAGGGTCTTTTGCAGCTCTTCCAGGCGCGGCGTAGTCTTGCCGTGTAAATG
>JBGTCC010000236.1:0-12532 GCA_041749055.1 Thermodesulfobacteriota bacterium
GGGATTCCCTCCATTTTCATGTACTGTGGGCGGCGTAAGATCGATAAATCACTTCGTGGTGAAATCATCTTCTCGGCAAACCCGGAATAACCTGTAATTTAAGGATCCCCGATGGACGACTTTATCGGCAAGGCTGAGGTGTTGATGGAGGCGCTGCCTTATTTCCAGCGCTTTTATGGCAAGACCTTTGTTATTAAATACGGCGGCCATGCCATGGAGAATGAGGAACTCAAAGCCAGCTTCGCCCAAGACATCGTTCTGCTCAAGTACGTCGGTATCAATCCCGTGGTGGTCCATGGCGGCGGGCCGCAGATCGATGCGGCGCTCGACAGGATGGGCGTCAAGAGCCACTATGTGCGCGGCATGCGCGTCACCGATCAGGAGACGTTGGACATCGTTGAGATGGTCCTCGTCGGTAAGGTCAACAAAGAGATCGTCAACATGATCAACCAGCATGGCGGCATGGCGGTGGGGCTGAGCGGCAAAGACGGCCAACTGATTTTGGCGAAAAAAATGAATATGACCTTGGCCTCAGCCAACGGCCAGTCGCCGGAAATCATCGACATCGGCATGGTCGGCGAGATTATCGGCATCAATCCGTTGATCATCGATTCGCTGGATGCCAACAAGTTCATTCCCGTGATCGCGCCGGTGGGGGTCGGCAAAAACGGCGAGACTTACAACATCAACGCTGACCTGGTCGCCGGCGAAGTCGCCGAAGCGCTGCACGCGGAAAAATTGTTATTGATGACCGACGTCGAAGGAGTGAGGGATAAAAAAGGCGAGTTCTTGAGCCATCTCACTGAGAAGCAGGCGCGCAAGATGATTCAGGATGGCGTGGTCGGCTCCGGTATGATTCCCAAAGTCGAATGCTGTATCAATGCGCTCAAAGGCGGCGTGGAGAAAACTCACATCATCGACGGCCGGGTGAAGCATGCCGTGCTGCTGGAAATTTTTACCAAAGAAGGGGTGGGGACTGAGGTGGTGCGCAAATGAAAAACAAGGATATCGCGGCGATCACCGACAAGTTTGTCGCCAAGACCTACGCGCGCACGCCGCTGGCGCTGGTTAAAGGCCGGGGCCTCAAAGTTTGGGATGCCGACGGCAAGGAGTATCTCGATTTTCTCGCCGGCATCGCGGTCAATAGTTTCGGCCATTGTCATCCGGCGATTGTCAGGGCGATCAAACAGCAGGCGCAAACCTTGATGCATGTATCGAATCTTTACCACATGCAGCCACAATCGGAGCTCGCTCGCGAACTGTGCCGCAACTCGTTTGCCGACCGCGTGTTTTTTTGCAACAGCGGCGCTGAGGCCAACGAAGCGGCGATAAAACTCGCGCGCCGCTACGGCTTGGAAAAGCTCGGCGGCAAGTATGAGATCATCTCGACGCACAACTCCTTCCACGGCCGCACGCTGGCGACCCTGACCGCCACGGGGCAGGAGAAAGTCCGCGCCGGCTATGATCCGCTGCCCGCCGGGTTTCGCCAGGTGCCGTACAACAAGCTCGACGCCATGGAGGCGGCCATTGACGAGAAAAAAACCGTGGCGATCTTAATCGAGCCGATCCAGGCCGAGGGCGGCGTCATCGTGCCCCATGAGACTTATATGTTGGGCCTGCGCGAGATCTGCGATCAACGGCGCATTCTCCTGATCTTTGACGAAGTGCAGACCGGCATGGGCCGCACCGGCAAGCTATTCGGTTATGAAAACTTTGGCGTCAAACCCGATATCATGACCCTGGCCAAGGCGCTCGGTGGCGGCTTGCCCCTGGGTGCCATGCTGGCGCGCGAGGATGTCGCCAACAGTTTCGGTCCGGGCAGCCATGCATCGACATTCGGCGGCAATCCGGTATCTTGCGCCGCCGGTTTGGCGGTGATGCAGCTGCTCAGAACCGGCGCCCTCAAGAACTGCGTGCAGATGGGTAAATACTTCGTCAAAGGACTCGAGGCTTTGAAAAAACGATTTTCGTTTATTCGCGATATTCGCGGCAAGGGGCTGCTCGTCGGCGTCGAGCTTGAGATTGAAGGCAGCAAGATCGCCGAAGCGTGCATGCTCGAAGGCTTGCTGATGAATTGCACGGCGGCTAAAGTATTGCGCTTCGTGCCGCCGCTGACGATCAAGAAGAACGAAATCGACCGAGGTCTAGCGATCCTGGGAAAAGTGCTGGCCCGCCAATAGCATTTAGCATTATTAATTCGATGAACAAACGCGATCTGCTCAACTTTGCCGGCATGAGCCGCCGGGAGTTTGACGGCATCTTACAGCTAGCTGCCGAGCTTAAGCGCAAGCAGAAGCGCGGCACGGAGCATCGTCTTTTAGCCGGCAAGGGGTTGGCGTTGGTTTTCGAAAAGCCCAGTCTACGGACACGCTCGACCTTTCACGTCGGTATCACTCAACTGGGCGGCAGCGCGGTCTACTTAGGGCCGATGGAAGTAGGTCTTGGCACGCGGGAAACCCCGGCGGACTGCGCGCGCAATCTCGACCGCTGGTTCGATCTGATCACCGTGCGCACTTTTGGCCACGAGATTATCGAAGAATTGGCCGAGTATTCCGCGGTGCCGGTGATCAACGCGCTCACCGATGGCTACCATCCTTGCCAGGTGTTGGCCGATTGTCAGACCTTGATCGAGCATAAGGGCAAGCTCGGTGGTTTGAAGATCGCTTTTGTCGGCGACGGCAATAACATGGTTCATTCCTGGCTGGAAGCCGCCGCCATTGTGCCGTTCGCGTTCGCCTTGGCCTGTCCAAAGGGTTACGAACCCGATGCGGCAATTTTGCAAAAGGCGCGCAGCCAAGGGGCGAAGATCACGATCACTCAATCCGTCAAAGAGGCGGTGGCCGGTGCCGATGCAATCTATACCGATGTCTGGACCAGCATGGGTCGGGAAAAAGAGGTGCAAGATCGTTTGCGCGCGTTTCGCGCCTACCAGGTCAATAGCCAGGTGGTCGCAATGGCGAAACCGGATGCAGTGGTTATGCATTGTCTCCCGGCGCATCGCGGGGAAGAGATCACCCACGAAGTGCTGGAAAGCCCGCAGTGCGTCGCCTTCGATCAAGCGGAGAATCGCCTGCATGCGCAAAAAGCGGTGATGGTCTGGCTATTGAAAGGGTTCAAAGGTTCAAAGGTTCCAGCTTCAATGAAGCAAACCGGAAGCAGAGGTTCGAAGAAATCCAGATGAACGTCAAGAAAGTGGTGTTGGCTTATTCCGGCGGATTGGATACGTCGGTTATTTTACGCTGGCTCAAAGAAGAATATGGCTGCGAAGTCATCGCCTTCTGCGCCGACCTGGGCCAGGGCGAAGATCTCCAGGCAGTCAAGAAAAAGGCGATGCAGACGGGCGCGAGCAAAGTCGTGATCGGCGATCTGCGCGAAGAGTTCGTCAAGCATTATGTTTTTCCCATGCTGCGCGCCAACGCCGTTTACGAAGGATCCTATTTGTTGGGCACCTCCATCGCCCGGCCGCTTATCGCCAAGGGGCAGATCGATGTCGCCGTGCGCGAAAAAGCCGACGCGGTATCCCATGGCGCCACCGGCAAGGGCAACGACCAGGTGCGCTTCGAACTGACTTACTATGCGCTTAAGCCGGGCATCAAAGTCATCGCGCCCTGGCGCGAGTGGCATTTGAACGCGCGCTCGACCTTGATCGACTATGCGCGCAAGCATGGCATCCCTGTGCCGGTCACCAAGGCCAAACCTTACAGCACCGATCGCAACTTGTTTCACATCAGCTACGAAGGCGGCGTCCTCGAAGATCCGTGGAAAGAAGCGCCAGCGGATATGTTCGTCTGGTGCCGGCCGGTGGAGAAAGCGCCCAACCGCGCCGAATACATCGAGGTCGATTATCTGCGCGGCGATCCGGTGGCCTTGAACGGCAAAAAGCTCTCGCCGGCGAACCTGTTGGCGCGCCTAAACGACATCGGCGCCAAGCATGGCATCGGCCGGGTCGACGTGGTCGAGAACCGCTATGTCGGCATGAAGTCGCGCGGGGTTTACGAAACCCCCGGCGGGACCATTCTCCATGGAGCGCATCGCGGCATCGAGTCGATCACCATGGACCGCGAAGTGCTGCGCTTGCGCGATTCGCTGATTCCCCGCTACGCCGAGATGATTTACTACGGTTACTGGTTCGCGCCGGAGCGCGAGGTGTTGCAAAAAACCATCGACGCCGCCCAGGCCAACGTCACCGGCCGGGTGCGCGTGAAATTATACAAAGGCAACGTCATGGTGGTCGGCCGCAAGTCCGACGCCTCGCTCTACGATGCCAACGTGGCGACCTTCGAGGCCGATCAAGTTTACCGCCAAGCCGACGCCGAAGGATTTATTCGTTTGAATGCGTTGCGGCTACGGCTGCGTAAGTTGGCCAAAGCGAAATAAATTGAAAATGTATAATGGAGAATTGATAATTCCCGGATCCGATCATTTTCAATTTTTCATTATCAATTCTCCATTGTCTTAAATTGTCGTGAATAAGCCGAAACCAAAACTCTGGGGCGGTAGATTTAACGAAGGCACCGCCGATTCCGTCGAGGCCTTTACCGCGTCCATCGCCATTGATTCGCGTCTGTACCGCCATGACATCATGGGCAGCATCGCCCATGCGAAGATGCTCGGCAAGCAGCGGATCATTCCCCTGCGGGATGCGCAGAAAATCGTCCGCGGCTTGGCGGCGATCAAGCGCGAGATTGAAAGCGGCAAGTTCGAGTTCTCGCCGGCGGACGAAGATATTCACATGAACATCGAGCGCCGGCTGACCGAAAAAATCGGCAGCGCCGGCGGCAAGCTGCACACGGCGCGCAGCCGCAACGACCAGGTCGCCTTGGATATGCGGCTTTATTTGCGTGACGAGGTGGCGGCGATTCTTCTCCTGCTCAAAACTCTGCAACAGGAGCTTGCCAAGGCGGCCAAGAAACACCTCGACGTCATCATGCCCGGCTACACCCATTTGCAACGGGCGCAGCCGGTGCTCTTGTCGCATCATTTGCTGGCCTACTACGACATGTTCGAGCGCGACCGCGAGCGTTACGCCGGCTGCCTGGAGCGGATAAACGTTCTGCCGTTGGGATCCGGCGCCATCGCCGGCACGACTTTTCCCATCGATAGAGTTTACGTCGCCAAGCTTTTGGGTTTTCCGCGGATTTCAAAAAATAGCATTGACGCGGTGAGCGATCGCGATTTCCTGCTAGAGTTCCTAGCGGCATCTTCGATCCTGTTTGTCCATCTGAGCCGGTTGGCCGACGAGTTGGTGCTGTGGTCGAGCCAAGAGTTCGCCTTCGTCGAATTGCCGGAGGGTTATTGCACCGGCAGCTCGATGATGCCGCAGAAAAAAAACCCCGACGTGCCGGAGCTGATTCGCGGCAAGACCGGCCGGGTGTTCGGCCATCTGCTGGCACTGTTGACCATCATGAAAGGGTTGCCGCTTGCCTATAATCGCGATCTGCAAGAAGATAAAGTGCCGTTGTTCGACAGCGCCGATACGGTCAAAGCGAGCGTGAAAATCATCGGCGAGATCGTCCGCGGGTTGAAAGTCCGGCGCGAGCGCATGTTGGCCGCGGCCCAGGATGGCTATATGAACGCGACGGATTTGGCCGACTATTTAGTCGAGCGCGCTATGCCGTTCCGCCAGGCCCATGAGGTGTCGGGCAAGGTCGTTCAGCGCTGCATCGGCGTCGGCAAGCGCATCGAAGAGTTGTCGTTGGCGGAGTTGCGAAGGTTTTCCAACAAGATCGAAAAGGACATCTACAACTATCTTTCTCCGGCGTCGGTGGTCGGGCGCCGGCGTGCACTGGGCGGCACGTCGAGAAGCAATGTCGTGCGCCGTCTGAAAGAATTGAGGGTTTTTTAATGAAACACGCAGGGCTGCTGTTATTGATGTTGGTTTTGTCGGCAAGCGCGTGTGGTAAGAAGGGCGATCCGCGCGCGCCCGAGTTGGCGACGCCCAAGCTGATTACCAATTTAGCGGCAAGACCGGCCGCCGATCGCGTCGCGCTGACCTGGAACCGGCCGACGGAATATGTCGACGGCAGCGAACTCAAAGACTTGGCCAGCTTTGTGATATTCCGCAAGGAAATCTCCAAAAGCTGCCTGGATTGCCCGGTGCCGTACCGGCAGTTGACCACGGTGAACGTCGAGGACCGGGAGAAATTCGTGCGCCTCAAACAGTATCGTTTCGACGACCGCGAGGTGCGCACCAATACGATCTACCGCTACCGTGTGGCGTCGCAACTGTTCGACGGCTCGCTGAGCGGGCCGTCCAATGAAGTAGAAATTAGCCGCTAAGAGGTCAGCCATGAATCATTTTGAATATCGCCATGGTGAAATGTATGCGGAAGAAGTTCCACTCAAGAAAGTCGCTCAGGATGTGGGTACTCCGGCCTATGTGTATAGTCTGGCGACGTTGACGCGCCATTACACCGTCTTCGATCAAGCCTTTGCCAAGGTGCCGCATATCGTGTGCTTTTCGGTGAAAGCCAACTCCAACTTAGCGCTGCTGCGCTGCTTCGCCAAACAGGGCAGCGGTTTCGATATCGTCTCGGGCGGCGAGCTATTCCGTGCCTTGAAGGTCGGCGCCGATCCCAAGCGCATCGTTTTCTCCGGTGTCGGCAAAAAGAAGGACGAAATCGAGTACGCCCTCAACTCGGGCATATTGATGTTCAATGTCGAGTCGGAAGAGGAGTTGACCGCCTTGAACGAGATCGCCGCCGGCATCGGCAAAAAAGCGCCGATCAGTTTGCGCGTCAATCCCGACGTCGATCCGCAGACCCATCCCTATATTTCCACAGGTATGAAGAAGGCCAAGTTCGGCGTCGACATCAAGCGTTCCATCGAAGTCTACAAGAAGGCGGCGTCGCTCAGGAACCTCGAAGTGGTTGGGGTGGACTGCCACATCGGCTCGCAGTTGACGTCCTTGACGCCGTTCGTCGACGCCCTCGCCAAGGTGCGCGAGTATTTGGACCGCGTGCTGCTCGGCGAGATGAGAAAAGAAGGCGCGCAAATTCGCTATCTCGATCTCGGCGGCGGTTTGGGCATCAACTATAACGATGAGAATCCGCCGCTGCCCGACGACTACGCCAAGGCGATCATTCAAGGTCTGGAGGGATTGGACGTCACGCTGATCCTCGAACCGGGACGGGTGATCGTTGGCAACGCCGGCATTCTTCTTACCGAAGTGCAGTACATCAAGGAAACCGATACCAAAAAATTCGTCATTATCGATGCCGGCATGAACGATTTGATCCGCCCGGCGCTCTACGGTTCCTATATGGCGATTCGTCCGGTGGTAGAAACCCACGCGGAAACGATTACCGCCGACGTGGTCGGACCGATTTGCGAAACCGGCGATTTCTTCGCCCATGACCGGGAAATTGTCCGGCCTAAGCGGGGCGATTTGTTGTCGGTCATGAGTGCCGGCGCCTACGGCTTTACCATGGCGTCAAACTACAACTCGCATCCGAAGCCGCCCGAGGTGCTGGTTGACGGCGACAAGTATTACGTCGTGCGCAAACGCGAAACGTTCGAAGATTTGATCAACGGCGAAGTGATACCGCCGGCGCTGCAATAAGAGAAATCGGGTAGGGGCCTATTGCATACGCCCACCCGAAGGTTAGCAAACATGGAACTGCAATTCACCAAGATGCATGGGGCGGGCAACGATTTCGTCTTTCTCGATTGTCTGACCAACAACATCGAGAACCTGCAAGCCGTGGCCAAACAGCTCTGCGACCGCCGCTTCGGCGTCGGTGCGGATCAATTGCTGACCGTTCACCCATCGGCAGTCGCTGACTTCAAAATGGAGATCTACAATGGCGACGGCAGCCAGGTGGAGATGTGCGGCAACGGCATCCGTTGCTTCGCCAAGTATGTCTACGATCATGGCATCACGCAGAAGCGCGCCCTCGAAGTGGAAACCTTAGCCGGCATCATCCGACCGAAGATCGTCGGCGATTTAGTCGAGGTCGATATGGGCGAGCCGATTCTCGATGGGCGCAAAATTCCCGTCGATGCCGACGGCGAGATCAAAAATCGACCGCTCACGGTGCAGGGTAAAACTTACGAAATCACCTGCGTGTCCATGGGCAACCCTCACTCGGTGATTTTTCTCGACGATATCGATTCTCTGGATTTGCAAAAGATCGGTCCTGATTTCGAGCATCATCCATTTTTCCCCAAACGGGTGAACACCGAGTTCATCAAGATCGTCAGTCCGTCGGAAGTCCGCATGCGCGTGTGGGAGCGCGGCGCCGGAGAAACCTGGGCCTGCGGCACCGGCGCTAGCGCCGTCGGCGTTGCCGGCGTCATCACCGGCCGCACGGCACGGAAAGTCACGGTCCATCTCAAGGGCGGCGATCTCGTCATCGAATGGCGCGACAACAATCGCGTCTATATGACCGGCGGGGCGACCGAAGTTTTTCACGGCACGGTTGTGCTCGCGTAGGAGTTAAAAATATGTTTAGCGGTTCGATGGTCGCGTTGGTGACGCCATTCAAGAACGGCCAGGTCGACTGGCCGAGCCTTGAGGCGCTGGTCGAATTTCACCTGCAAAATGGCACCAACGGCATTGTTCCCTGCGGTACCACCGGCGAGTCGGCGACCTTGAGCCACGCCGAACACGACGAGGTGATTCGCACAGTGATCAAGGCGGTCAACAAACGCGTTCCCGTGATCGCCGGCACGGGATCGAATTCCACCGATGAGGCGGTGCGCTTGACCCAGGAAGCGGAAAGATCCGGCGCCGACGGTGCGTTGATGATCTCGCCCTATTACAACCGGCCGACCCAGGAAGGCATCTATCAACATTATAGGAAAGTCGCCTCGGCAGTCGGCATCCCGCTGATCGTCTACAACATCCCAGGCCGCACCGGTTCCAAGATCGAGCCTGAGACTTTGGCGCGTCTTGCCGAAATCGAGAATGTTGCCGGCGTCAAGGAAGCCACCGGCTCGGTGGACCAAGCCATTGACGTGATTCGCCTGTGCGGCGACCGTCTGGCGGTTTACTCCGGTGAAGATTCATTGATTTACTCGCTCATGTCTCTCGGCGGTAAGGGGGTGATCTCGACGGTCGCCAATGTCGCTCCGAAGCAGACCGCGCAACTTGCCCAAGCTTGCCTGGCAGGCAGATGGGACGAGGGCCGCGAGATGCAGTTCCAACTGATCCCGCTGATCCGCAGCCTGTTCATCGAAACCAACCCTATCCCGGTGAAGACCGCGCTGGCGTTGATGGGCAAGTGTAGCGGCGAACTGCGTTTGCCGATGACGCCGATGGCCGAGAGCAATTTAGCAAAACTAAGATCGGCTCTGAGTGATTTCGGCCTGCTGCAAAACTAGATGGCACTGGGAATTATCGTCTGTGGAGTCGGCGGGCGCATGGGCGGCGCGGTGATCCGCGCGGCGCAGCAGTCGGTTAACATCAAACTCGTCGGCGCGATCGATAAGCCCGGGAGCCCGCGCATTAGCAAAGACGCCGGCGAAATCTCGGGTGTCGGCCACATCGGCATTTCCGTCAGCGAACAGATTGCATCTGCGCTCAAACCCAACTCAGTGATCATCGATTGCACCAACCCAGAAGCTTCCCTCGGTTACCTAAAAGCCGCGGCGAAGCTGCGCATCCCCATCGTCATCGCCACCACGGGCTTCGATGCCAAACAGTTGAGCGCGATCAAGCGGCTTTCCCAGCGAACTCCGACATTATTGTCGGCGAACACCAGTTTGGGCGTGAATGTCTTGGTTGCGCTTTTGGGCAAAGCGGCGAAGATGCTCGGCGACGATTACGATGTCGAGATCATCGAAGCGCACCACCGCTTCAAGAAAGACGCGCCCAGCGGCACCGCCTTGGCGCTCGGCCGCTCGGTCGCCAAAGCGCTCAATCGCGATTTAAACAAAGTCGGCATCAACGGCCGCAAGGGCGTCGTCGGCGCGCGCAGCAAAAAAGAAATCGCTCTTCTGTCGGTTCGCGCCGGTGATATCGTCGGCGAGCATACGGTTATTTTTGGCGGTATTGGCGAGAGGCTTGAATTTATCCATCGCGCCCACAGCCGCGACACCTTCGCCCACGGCGCCCTCCGCGCGGCGCAATGGTTGGCGCGGGAAAGGCCCGGCTTGTACGGCATGCAGGACATGCTGGGCTGGTAGTTCGCACTGGCCGCGGCATTACGATTGCGCAGTATTAACCGCCACGAGCCAGTTTTTGCCGCTTTTTGACTCTCTTGGTTGCATCCCTTAGAGTGATGCCATTCATCCCTAGATAGGATTTCTAAATGGTCGAAATGGACAAGATCGTGTCGCTGTGCAAGCGGCGCGGGTTTATTTTCCAGTCGAGTGAGATTTATGGCGGCACCGGCTCTTGTTGGGACTATGGGCCGCTCGGCGTCGAGCTCAAGAACAACGTTAAGCGCGCTTGGTGGCGCGACTCGGTGCAGAGCCGCGGCGATATGGTCGGCCTCGATGCCTCGATTCTGATGCATCCGCGGGTCTGGAAGGCGAGCGGTCATTTGGACCACTTCACCGATCCGATGGTTGACTGCAAGCTCTGCAAAGGGCGCTTTCGCGCCGACAAATTGGCGGACGCGCGCTGCCCGCAAAAGCCGTCGAAACTGCCTGGCCAGCATGACGCTTGCCAGCTCACCGAACCGCGGATGTTCAATCTGATGTTCAAGACTTTCATGGGGCCGGTGGAGGACGATGCCGCGGTCGCTTATCTGCGGCCGGAAACGGCCCAGGGGATTTTCGTCAACTTCGAAAATGTCCAGCAGTCCATGCGTCTGAAGCTGCCCTTTGGCGTCGCCCAGATAGGCAAGTCTTTCCGCAACGAAATCACGCCAGGCAATTTCACTTTTCGCACCCGCGAATTCGAGCAGATGGAAATCGAATTTTTCGTCATGCCGGGGACCGATGAAGATTGGCACCAGCGCTGGCTTGACGAGCGTTTCGCCTGGTATCCGAAGTACGGCATTCGCAAGGAGAATCTGCGGTTGCGCGAGCACGACAAAGACGAGCTGGCGCATTACGCCAAACGCACCGCCGATATCGAGTATTTGTTCCCGATGGGTTGGAGTGAACTCGAAGGGGTCGCCAACCGCACCGACTTCGATTTGAAGCAGCATGCCCAGTTCAGCGGCAAGACGCTGGAATACTTCGACGAAGAGAGCAAGCAAAAAATCGTCCCCTTCGTCATCGAGCCGTCGGCCGGCGCCGATCGCGGCACCTTGGCGTTCCTCGTCGACGCTTATCGCGAGGACGAGGTGAAGGGGGAGAAGCGCGTGGTGCTGAATTTTCATCCCGAGCTGGCGCCGATCAAGATCGCGGTGTTGCCGCTGTTGAAGAAAAACCCGCAGATCGTCGAGACCGCGCACAAGCTGTGCGCCGATCTACGCAAGCGCTGGCACTCGGTGTACGACGATACCGCGTCCATCGGTAGACTCTACCGCCGCCAAGACGAAGTCGGCACACCGTTCTGTGTCACCGTCGACGTCCAAACCGTCGGCGACGATAAGGCCGCCGCCGATGGCAAAGTCACGATTCGCGACCGCGACACCATGCAGCAGATCCGCGTGCCGCTGACTGCGCTGACCGCCGTCATGGAAAAGCTGATGGACGGTGAGTGGGCGAGTGTGCATGGCGAGCTTGGCGTCACGCGAGATTAAAACCTCGCGCGACATAGGTGCAACCGATAAGAAGAATGGCCGCAAAGAGCGCAAAGGGCGCAAAAAAGAGTTGGAATTCGTAGGGGCGGGTTTGAAACCCGCCCTCTTCGCTTGCGCACATTGACCGCGAACCAAAGGATAGAGAGATTCTTCGCTATTATCACCGGGTCAAGTTTCTCGTTGACCGCTACCGCCGGCTGCTCCTGCTCGGCGTTGTTTCCCTGATCGCCACCGATCTAGCCGGTATTGCCTTGCCGTGGTTGATCAAGGGCGGCATCGACACGGCGTTGCGGGCCAAGGATGGCAACGCTTCGCTGCTGACCTATCCGCTGCTGATCGTTGGCGCGGCGGCGCTTCAAGGTTTCTTTCGCTTCTGCTGGCGCATCAATATTCACGGTTTCTCGCGCCGCTGCGAGGCCGATCTGCGCGATGTTGTGTTCGCCCATCTGCAGAAGCTGCCGCTCCGCTATTTTCAATACAATAAGATCGGCGACCTGATGTCGCGTTTGACCAACGATATTCATGCGGTGCGGGAGCTTATGGGCTTCGGCTCGCTGGCCATCGTCGACGCGGTGGTGACGATTCTTTTTAGTTTGACGCTGATGATCGCCATCGACCCTTGGTTGACGCTATGGTCGATGATGGCGATGCCGTTCATACCCATCGTCGTGCGCTACTTCGGCCGGCATATTTTTCGCTGGTCGCGCGCGACCCAGGATCAATTGAGCGCGATGAGCGCCTACACGCTGGAAAATTTCTCTGGCATTCGCGTCGTGCAAGCTTACGCGCAAGAGGAAAACCAAATTCGCGGCTTTAGTCGAACCAGCTCGGAGTACCGGAAAAGGACCATGTGGCTGGCGACGCTTTGGGGGATTTTCTGGCCGCTCATGCAG
>JBGTCC010000237.1:0-3266 GCA_041749055.1 Thermodesulfobacteriota bacterium
AGCGCCTGCACAGAGATCGCCAAGGAGCTGGAGATCGCGCCGGCGGTTCTGGCGCCGCGAGCGGCTCTCGAAGCGATCGCGCGGAGCCAGCCGCGCGGTGTCGATGAGATCATGGAACGCGGCGGACTGTTGCGCTGGCAAGCCGAACTGCTTCGCGCCGCGGTGGAAAAATACGCGGGATGAGAGTGGCTTGAACGGCTCAGTATTTTAGAATCACTGCGGTTCGGGGGACAACGATGACTCGAAGTGGTGACGATTACATGCGCGCTCTGCGCGATGGCCGTACAGTGTTGGTGCACGGCGAGCGCGTGGCGGATGTGACGGTGCATCCGGCTTTTGCCGGGGGGATCCGCACGGTGGCGCGGCTTTACGATCTCGCCCACGATCCGGCCAATCGTGAGCTGATGACTTATCCGTCGCCGCGCGACGGCCAACCGGTCAACAAAGCTTGGCTGGTGCCGCGCACGCGCGAAGACTTGGCGGCGCGCAGGCGGGCGATAAAATTCTCGGCGGATGCCAGTTACGGATTTCTCGGCCGCTCGCCGGATCATGTCGCGTCGTTCTTTGCCGGTTTCGCCGGCTCGCCGGCACACTACGGGCGCGGCGGCCCACAGTTTGCCGACAATCTTTCGCGCTTTGCCGCCAAGGCGGCGGACGAAGATCTTTACCTGAGCTATGTCATCGTCCATCCGACCATCGATCGCGCCAAGCCGGCGCACCAGCAAAGCGAGCCATTTCTTTACGCCGGCGCCGCCGCGGAGCGCGATGGCGGAGTTGTCTTGCGCGGCGCGCAGATGCTCGGCACCGGCTCGGTCATGTCGGACTACATTTTCGTCACGGTGATTTTGCCGCTTAAGCCGGGCGACGAAGACTACGCAATCTCTTGCGTCGTGCCGAATCACGCACCGGGTCTGAAGCTCTATCCGCGCCGGCCCTATGCCCTCGGCGCCTCCAGCGTGTTCGATTATCCGCTGTCGAGCCGTTTCGACGAGAGCGATGCGCTGGTGGTCTTCGACGATGTCTTGGTGCCTTGGGACGATGTTTTTATTTATAAAAATATTGAGCTGACCGCGGGGCAGTTCAGCGCGACCGCAGCTCATGTCTTGGGCAACACGCAGTCGCATATTCGCTCCTGGGCCAAGTTGCAGTTTCTCGTCGGGCTGGTGAAGCGCTGCATGGATCTGAGCGGGCGCGCGGCAACCAGCGAGATCGCCGCGCAATTGGGCGACCTGGCGACGCGAGTGTCGATAGTCGAGGGCATGATTCTCGGTGCCGAGGCGGCCGCCGAGCCCGACCAGTTCGGCGTGATGCGGCCCAAGGATTCCCTGCTCTACGCCAGCCAGGTCTACCAGCAAGCGCTGTATCCGGCGCTGCTCACGCAGATCCGCGGACTGCTCGGCGGCAGTTTGATCCAGTTGCCGGCGAGCGTGGACGAGCTGCGTGGGCCCGCCTCGGCGGCGGATGTCGAGCGCTATGTGCGCTGGCCGCAAGCCGAGGCAGCGACGCGGGTTAAATTATTAAAACTGTTGTGGGATGCGGTCGGCTCGGAGTTCGCTTCGCGCCATTTGCAATACGAAATGTTTTACGCCGGCGAGCCGCCGGCGATCCAACTGCGGGAATTTCGCAACTTCGATTGGGCCGCGGCCGAAGAGTTGGTCGATCAGTGCTTAGCGGGCTATGACATGGATAGCCGGTGAAGATGATCGCTTACGGGTTTCTCTTCCCACGCTTCCTTGACCAAATCCTGGCGTTGGTTGCCGAACAGGGCGGCGAGTTGATAACCCGCGCTTTAGTTAGCATCGGTCGAAGGCTAATCGAACCACAAACTATAAAGCCCACGTCGAAGTCAAAGGACATACCGATCCGCGGAACTTTTTAGAGTAGCGCCTGGGCTGGACCTCCAAAAGCAAGCTGCAAAACTACAGCAGGATTGCTGACCAACCGACTTTCGTCAGCTGTTTATTCCTCTGGTTTTGGCTGACGCAGAAGTCCTTTTAGTACACCGGCTTTCTACTGACCGAGTCAATTCTTCTCGCCACCTGGTAAAAATGTGGTTTGTAACTTCGGCGATAACCGTGCAATCGAATGACAAGCTATCAATAGAACGGATAAATCATAGAGGTCTGATGAATTTAAACCACGCCATCTTAACGTAATAATCGAGTCAAATGTACCAACCTAACCGGTATAGTTGTTGCTTCATAGAAAGGACGTCCTAAAAACTTTACAGGAGGGTTTGTATGTATTCTAAAAAATTGAGGCGTTTGTTGGCGGTCAGCGCGGTGACCGTTTCCATGAGTGGAGCGTCGGCGATACAGGCACAGCCAGTACTCCCAATTATCGATTCTGATTTCGATGGAGTCGAAGACAGCATTGATCAATGCGCGAACAGTGATCTTTCCGCGACCGTATTGATTAATGGAGTCAATACGAAAATTGCGAATACCGGAGCCAATCCGGCAGGATGTACGTTTGCTGACCTAGTCCAAGAGATGATTGAAGACTGCCTCGATGATGCCAAAAATCATGGGCAATTTGTTAGTTGCGTGTCTCGCGAGACCAACATCCTCAAGCGCGCAAAAACTATCACGGGGCAGCAGAAGGGTAAGATCCAAAGTATCGTGGCAAAAATGCGCTAGTCCCTCGACTCCCGTTTCATAAATTCTCGTCTTAAAGCCCAGCTCTCCTTTTGGTTTATGGCCAAAGTCGAGCTGGGCTTTAATGTTCCAAGTCCTAACGCCGATTGGTTCTCAAATGGAGTTAAGAGGTTTGCCAATCCTTGAAGAATTCACGCGCAAAGAAACTCTGCCACGTCTCTCGCAATCAGCCCGCCTCTCATGCTCGGACTGCGCTACCGATGGAATAGAACAAGCATTGTTACGCGTTCCTGAACAGCGGTATCACTTCCGCGCCAGCCTTTAACCCCCTCAATGATCACTTCAAAAGCGGCCATTGATGATCACTTCAAAACCGGCCATTGATGATCACTTCAAAACCGGCCAATGGAGAGCGTGCGAGACAGGGTTGTTTTAGCCTTTTGCCTCCTGGTCAAGCAAGTCCATTTTGGTTCTCCAACTACGCGGGCCGCATTTGAGGACATGCCCGTGATGGAGCAATCGGTCGAGCATGGCGGTGACCGCGGCGCTGTCACCGAGTAGTTTCCCCCAATCTTCGACAGGACGGTTCGACGTAATCAGAGTGCTGGTCCGCTCATAGCGACGCATGACGATCTCCAGGAGATCCTCGGCGGCAGTCGACGGGAGCTT
>JBGTCC010000238.1:0-2446 GCA_041749055.1 Thermodesulfobacteriota bacterium
GGCGAGAGCGGCCATGATCGGACCCGCGGCGATAAATGGGCCAACGCCGGGAATGGCCAAGGCGCCGATACCCACTAGCCAGCCCAAACCTGCGCCTAACACTCCGCCGGTGCCTGCTCCGGTGGCGGCACCCTCCGGTAACTTAGTGTTATGTTCGTGGGCAAAATCCTTGGTTCCCGACTTATCGGGGAACAGGACCGAGATGTCGTTGTTGGAAAAGCCCGCGTCCTTAAGCTTTTCGACTATCATATTGGTTTGGAATTCGTTGTCACTTAAACAAATAACTGATTTCGACATGGTCATCTCCTTTAAATTTAGTTGGCGATCTCCAATTGGTTATCGACGCTCTTTACCCCGGCGATTTGCTGGGCTTTGGCGCCGATATTAGTTTTTTCTTTCTCGCTCTTCACCGGTCCGCGTAGCGTCACCGTGCCATCGACCGTGATGATCTTTGCGTTCTTGCCGTTCGTCGAGACCGAGTCATCCGCTCCGATAGCCTGCCGGATGTTCTGTGAAATCGTCCGGTCCGCCTCATTCTCAGCTTGATCGCCGGCGGTCTTTGTCGCGTCGTTACGGTCTCGCTCGTTACGGCCGCTATTATCCGCCGCGACAACGGCGGGTTGGCTCGGCTGTTCGGTCTTGGACTGCTCAGTTTTGGAACACCCGACCACTAGAAACGCCAAAACTAAACCTAGAGCTATTCTCATAAATCCTCCTTCTTTCGTTGGTTAATATTTTCATTGCTAGGTTTTCCCGAATTTGCTCAATTTGCGCCGCCTCCTTATCTACGGATCGTGCCCGTTGGTCATCGATCCGTGATTTGCCGTGAGCTATCGATTGGTTGAACGCCGGGCTTGGCGATCACGCTATCGATTGGTCGGACCGGTTGAGGCAGCACCTGTTTGGCCATCGCCCACAGCGTGCTTATCAACGCCCCAAAGGCTGCCCCTTTGATCGTGGAAAGCTCGTCCTTAAACTGATTGCTTATTTCGCTCACGATACTTTTCTGCGGCTGCGCGTTCGATGACGGCGCGTTTGACCTATCGGCCGCTGTTCTTGGCGCACCCCGGCGACCGAGCGCAAAGCCCACCAGCAGTGACCCGCCAAACATGACCCACGGTCGCTGTTTCACCTGATAGTGCAGATCGAAGGTATGCTTCACCCCGTCGACGGTCTCTTGAACACGGTCGCCCAGGACTACCAGCTTTTCTGTAAGCGCCGAACGGGTAGCCGCGATATCCTGACGGCCTTTTTCTAACTCTTGTCGGATGTCGTCTGCTTTGTCAGCCATTGCCCACTCTCCTTCATCCTCGCCATCGTCGGCTGAGGGACCACATCGAGTGCCTCTGCCTTCGTTTTAGCCGCGGCGAGCAGTACCCCGCCAAGGACGACGAGGACACTCGCGACGATGCCGTAGCACCCCCAGAGCGGCACCACTGTAAACGTATCCAGCACGTGGACCAGCGCGACCATCAGCAAGATCCCGCCGGTAGCGATAATCCCGATTGCGCTCCCCAGGGCGATCGCGGCCGTCTTAGCTTTGCGCAGCTCGGACTGCACTTCGCGTTTCGTCAGTGCCACCTCTTGCAGCAATAACTCCTTCGCGTCGTTAGCAATGCCGCCTAGCAACGACACGAAACTCGGCTCTGAGAGGTGTTGCGATCCGTTTTCCATGCTTACCTCGTGCGCCGGGCCAGCAAATAGCCAAGGCCAATACCGATCAGCAGAGATTGGACCGGATAGGTGTGGACTAAGGCCGTGACGTCTTTGGCTAGATGGTTGAATTTTTTCTCGCGCAGGTAAGAACTCGTCGATTCCAGTCCACCGACTACCGCTGTTGCCGCCGTCGCGACCGCGCCATCGTGCGGCGCTTTTTCCCGGATTACGTTAGCCAGGGATCCTATTTTTTCACCAACAACTGTGGCGGCTTCATTCGCCTTGTTCCCGGCGGTCGCGCCGAACTCCTGCGCTTTGGCCGTGATGCTGGCGACGGCCTCGCCGGTTTTGTCGCCAAACTCTTTAAAGCGCCTCTCGACCTCTTGCTCGGCATGATCGTGAGCATATCCGTATCTCTCCTGCACTAAAGCGATCAGCTTGTCTTTATGACCGCCGATTAAGTCCAACTCATCATCGGCGAGTTTACCCCACCACGATTTCAGTTCACCGCGCATTTGCTTCCATTGCCCGCTAAAAACATCTTCGTTCATCGAATGGTCCTCCATGAGTTCAATGGTAAATTTGTTTTTGGCTGTCCCACGGATGCTGACTCGCCAGGGATTGCTTTGCAGCACTGGACAGGATCGCTACCAGTTGTCGGGGCAACCCCTGGCGAGGCGCGGGGCTATCTAAAGCCGAAAAAGCCGGCAACGAAAATCACCACCACCACAACACCAACGATGTAGAAAATACTACTCATATCCGTTTCTCCTTTCTTCAGCGTGAGCGG
>JBGTCC010000239.1:0-4686 GCA_041749055.1 Thermodesulfobacteriota bacterium
GGCAGTGGGCGCGGCTAAGGATCACAATGACAAGGAGCTTTTGGCGATCTTTGGTCCGCAAGCGAAAGATCTGATGTTTTCCGGCGATGCGGTCGCAGACAAGCAGCGGCGTGAGGGGTTCTTAGCGGCCTACAACGAAAAGAACAGTATCGCCAGCGAAGGCGAACAGCGCATTATCACGGTTGGCAAAGATGCATGGCCTTTCCCAATTCCACTCGTCAAGAACGCCGATGGTTGGATTTTCGATACGGAGAAAGGCCGAGAGGAGATTCTCAGCCGCCGCATTGGCACCAACGAGTTGAACGCGATTCAGGTCACTTTGGCGTTCGGCGATGCCCAACGGGAATATGGGATGAAGGATCGAGACGGCGACCGGATACGTGAGTATGCGCGCCGCTTCCGCAGCGAAGCCGGCAAAAAAAATGGACTCTACTGGGAGGCGAAGCCAGGAGAAGAGCAGAGTCCGCTTGGCCCGCTCGTAGGGCGAGCGCAAAGCGCGGGCTATACCGCCCAAGGTACGGGCGCCGGACAAACTGCTGCCCCGTATCATGGTTATCTTTACAAGATCCTGGAGGGGCAGGGAAAGAACGTCGTCGGGGGAGCCTTTAGTTACGTCGTCAACGGCAACATGATTGGCGGCTTTGCCCTTGTCGCCTTCCCCGCGGAGTACGGCAAATCCGGCGTGATGACTTTTATCATGAATCATAGCGGCAAGGTGTTTCAAAAAGATCTAGGGAACAACACGACCTCCGTTGCAAAGGGCATGACTGTATACAACCCCGATACGACGTGGACAGAGGTAAAGGAATGACGAGGGAACGAGGGTCGAGGGACACAAGAGTGACGAGTGTCGAGTGAAAATGCCAGGCACAGAGAGCAAGGAACTAAGGGAGCCGATGTTGCGGTTCTCCTCCTCTCGACGCCCGACACACACCCCTCCGTAGGAATCACAATGGAATCGATCGTGCCTAAGAGAACAATCGGCTTGACGGTCGTCGCCGTGCTGGCTTTGGTTCAAAGCATCGCCGGCGTTTTGCGTGCGCTTCAGTGGATCGATGTCGGCAGCGATCTGATGGGGCAGGGCTTGTTGTTGCTACCGGTGATCGGCTTGTTAGCGATCGGCCGGGGCATGTTCGTGGCGGTTCTATCGCTTTTGCTGGTGGTTTTTGCATGCGGCGCACTGCTGCAGCGCAGTTGGGCTAGGTGGTTGGGAATTTTTTTGGCCGTCGTCAACTTGTTACTGGTATTGAGCGTAGTCATCCAAGGCGAATCGGCGATTCGGGCACTGCTCTGGTCGATCGCCCCGGTGGTGATGCTGTGGTACTTGTGCTCGGCGCCAGGACGCCAAGCTCTCAAAGCGGATTCTGATGGTTAACAACAAATCGAAAAGGAGAAGGTCGAGATGAATAAAAAGACAGGGACAAAATGCTTGGCGGTTTTATTCGTGGCCGCGCTCGGCAGTGCACCGATAAGTGCGCGGTCCCAGGATAAGCCTGCTAACAATCTAGAAATCGTCCACGAAAAGCTCAAGGCGGACAAGAAGCTGATCGTGTCGAAGTATATGGAGTTGACCGAATCGGAAGCGAAAAGCTTCTGGCCGGTGTACGAGGACTACCAAAAGGATTTGCAGAAAATCCATGAGCGTCTGGGCGCGCTGTTGAAGAGCTACGCCGCGGACTACCGTGGCAACGCGCTGACCGACGAGAAAGCCAAGAAGCTGCTCGACGAATGGATCGCCCTCGAACAGGACGAGGCAAAGCAACGCAGCGCATTTATTCCCAAGCTAACCAAAGCTTTGCCGGCGAAGAAGGCGGCGCGCTACGTGCAGATCGAAAACGAGTACCGCATGCTGCTCCGATACGACCTCGCGGCCACGGTGCCATTGGCGAAGTAGCTTGAAGTGGCGAGGGACGAGTGTCGAGCGGCATTACCTTCTAAATTGATGACAGGAGCACAGAATGAGAGCAAAAAACCGAAATTCTAAATTAGGAATCATGATCGTCGTGGTGACATTGATGGCGTTTACCTTCCATGTCTTGAGTCCGGCAGCGGCGCTGGCGGCGAGCGCAAGCGCGATCGACCGCGACGCTAGGGCGGCGCTGGCTGATCTCTATAAACGTACGCCGGGCGCAAAAGCGTTAGGCGACAAGGCGGTGGCGGTGCTGGTTTTCCCGAGCATCGTCAAGGGCGGTTTCATTTTCGCCGGGCAGTTCGGCGATGGCGCGTTGCGCAAAGGCGGCAAAACCGTCGCCTATTATCGCTCGCTGGCGGTGTCCTATGGTTTCCAAGCCGGCGCCCAAGCGTTTGGCTATGTGTTGTTCTTCATGGACGAAGCATCGCTGCAGTATCTCGATGCCAGTGCCGGCTTCGAGTTGGGGGTAGGGCCGAGCTTGGTCGTGCTGGATTCCGGCTTCGGCAAGAATGTGTCAACCACAACCCTGCAAAAAGGCGTTTATGCTTTTATCTTCGACCAGAAGGGACTGATGGGCGGCGCCGGTATTCAGGGCACCAAGATTACCAAGATCAATCCGTAGCCGTAGGCGGAGCGCTTGATCGAGGAACGGTTCAAGCCGTTCAATGCGTCCAAATAGTTCAAACCGTTAATAGAGCCTAAAGGAGAAGAGCGATGAGAATAGAGTTCTTGAAGAAAATTATGGGCGTTGCAGTGGCGATCATGCTGATGGGTCTGCCATCGATGAGTTTGGCGGCACAGGACAAACCGGCCGACAACATGCAGATCCTGCGTGACAAAATCAAAGCGGACAAGAAGTTGGTGGTGGCGGCGAACAGGGAGTTGACCGAGTCGGAGGCGAAGAACTTCTGGCCGATCTACGACGAGTATCAAAAGGAGTTGCAGAAGATTAATCGCCGCATCGTCAGTGTGCTCGACGGCTACGCCGCCGACTTCCGTAATAAGTCGCTTACCGACGACGGGGCGAAAAAGCTGATCGATGAGGCCAACGCGATCGAGCAAGCGGAGGTTAATCTCAAGAGCACCTTCGCGCCCAAGCTCAGCAAGGCGATCCCCGCCATCAAGGTTGCCCGTTACCTGCAGATCGAGAATAAGATTCGCGCCATCGTCAAGTACGACCTCGCCCAGGGCGTGCCGCTGGCGCAGTAGGACAAGGATCGTGGCCTAGGTAAATTAGGCCAAGTCATTAAACCAGTAGATATTCGTGCAATATTCGAAGTTACTCCGAACCGGACTGCCGCTGTTAACTGTCTTGTTCATGTTGCTCGCATCGGGATGTCTGGCGACCCGAGACTGGGTGCAAACCTGGACCAACGAGCAACTGTTCCCGATCAACAGGAGAGTTTCCGAAACAGAGGCGGGTCTGACTAAGACGGACGGCAGGGTCACCAACGTCGAAGGCCGGGTGGCCAAAGTCGACGGCCGTGTCGACACCATGGCCAAACAGATCGCCGATCCCGAAGCCCGCCTCGGTCAAACCGACGCCAAGGCGAATCTCGCGCTAGAAAGTTTGCAGCGGCTCAAGCCGGAACGAAAAATGGTGCTCAATTTCACCGCCGGTCCGCACTTCGCGTCCAATTCGATTCAGTTCAGCGGCCAGGCGAAGACAGATATCGACAGCTTCCTGAGTGACGTGAAGGGGCAGGCCGATGACGGCAGCACCCTGGTGTTTGTCGTGGCCGGCCACGCCGATACCGAAGGCTCGGCAAGCTACAACTACGAGCTGTCCAAGCGGCGCGCGGAAAACATCGCGGCGTATCTGGTCGCGGAAAGAAATATCGAGCCGACCCGCGTGATGGCGGTCGGTTACGGCGAGCGCGTGCTGGTGGCCGATAACAAGAGCGAGGCCGGGCGGGCGAAAAACCGTCGGGTCGAGATCATGGTTTACCGAGATGCGGTCGGCGTTGGCACGACCGCCGCGGCCCTGACCAAGCGTTAGCAAAGACGCCGCGGTGACGCTGAGTTGTGGCTCGGACGCAATCAGGTTGTAGCGTCGTGCGCGGAAAGTTTTGTCAACTAGCGAGTTTTTCAAAGAGGAGGAATTGCCGATGCCGAACCCGATGCGCGTATTTGCCGGTGCGCTGCTCTGTTGTTTGGTTGGCGCTTGCAGCCAGACCGGTATTCGCCGCGCGACCCTGGTTCCTGATACCAATCTGCCGCGGCCCAGCCGCATACTTGTCCTGGACTTCGCCGTGAACGAGCGCGAAGTCAAAGAGTACCAGGGCATTATGCGCCAACAGCCGAGCATAAAAGATGCGTCCGAGCGGGAACGATTGCTCGCCAAAGATGTGAAAGACGCCTTGGCGGAGGAAGTTGTCGACGGCTTAAAGCCGCTGGGATTCATCGTCGAGCGGGTTGGTCGCGAGACCAACGCGACGGGCAGCGACCTGGTGATCGACGGTCAATTCCTGACCGTCGATGAGGGCAATCCGCTGCGTCGTTTGGTTGTCGGCTTTGGTACTGGAGCGTCCACGGTGGAGAGCCAGGTTCAAGTCTACCAGGGACAAGAAGCGCGTAAATTGCTCGATTTTACCACCCAATCCAACAGCGGCAGCATGCCGGGCGCGGCGCCCACTATGGGTGTCGGTGCGGCGGCTCAGGGCGGCGTGACCGCCGGCATGGCGGTCGCCAATGCGGCGGTTTCGGGCGTGAAAACCTACAAATCGGATGTTACCCGCATGGCCGCGGCGAGCGGCGATCAAGCCGTGCGTTAC
>JBGTCC010000240.1:0-6759 GCA_041749055.1 Thermodesulfobacteriota bacterium
AATTCTTCCAACAGGAATGGCTGGACACCCCAGACAAGCATGAGCGGCCGCACGGTTTGAGCCTCAGGGGTGACAGCGACAATGGGCTGGGCCGGCCGGTATTTCGCAACCAGCCGAGCCGTCTGGCCTGTCCGGGTACAGCAGATAATGGCTGTTGCTTTAGCCTGATGAGCCACGAGACTTGCGGCATGGGCAACAGCTTCAGAGGAGGAAACGTTGTCGGTCGGAGAAAGGGATACGAAGGGCCGCCGGGCAAAAAGTCGGCCCTCCGCTACCTCGGCAGTCTCCGCCAGGACTTTGACGGCCTCGACGGGATAAGCGCCTACGGCGCTTTCCTCAGAGAGCATCAAAGCATCGGAACCATCGAGCACCGCGTTTGCAATATCGGCGACTTCCGCGCGGGTGGGTCGAGGGTTTTCGACCATAGAACGAAGCATCTGCGTGGCGGTCACCACAGGTTTGGCTGCCTGCATCGCTTTGGCGATTAATTCCTTCTGGATGTGAGGCACCTGAGCGATCGGAACTTCAATACCGAGATCACCGCGGGCCACCATGATGGAATCAGCAACAGCAAGAATCTCCTCTATCATTTCCAATGACTCAAACTTCTCGATCTTGGCCATTAGGGGAAGGTTTGCTTGGCGGGCTGCAAGGAAGCCTCGGGCAGACTGAATATCAGCCGGAGAGCGGACAAAGGAGATTGCAGCCAGATCCACACTTGCTTCAAGGCCGGACACAAGAAGCTTTTGGTCTCGCTCCGTGAAAGCGGGCAAGCTTGAGCTTCCCCCTACCGCGTTAACGCCTTTGTGATTCGTCAGGACTCCACCGAGAACGACTCGGCAAACGATCTCCCGTGGGGCAACTGATTCGACCGCGAACTCCACTGTCCCGTCGGCAAGTAGAATGCTTTGACCTGGCCTCACTTCGTCAGGAAGTTTGGCATAGCTGACCGATGCGGATTCATGATCCCCGGGAACGTCCTCGGTTGTGAGGCGGAAACGATCTCCGGCATGAAGCTCCACCGAGCCATCTTTGAAAACGCCAAGTCGGATCTTGGGACCGGGTAGATCCTGAAGGATGGCAACAGGTTTTCCGGTCTCCTCCTCGACGACCCGGATGCGGCGTATGATGGACTGGTGTTCGCTCACCGATCCGTGGGAGAAATTGAGCCGAAAAACATCAGTGCCGGCCTGCACCAACTTGCGCAGCATCTCAGCCGATTCGGTAGCGGGACCAACGGTGCAAATGATCTTTGTGCGACGCATTATGTCAGCCGATCGAATTGAGGGATGGTCAGGGCTTTCTCGTCACGATCCGTCGTCACTTCACAAGCCGCTCGCGAATCAAATGCAGTTCCCGTTGGCGTTTTGCGCGCCGATGAGCGGCACGTAGCCTTCGATATTGACCAACCAGGAAGGCTTTTTCATGGGGTTACTGCGATTTTGATTTCCTATCCCTTCCACTTCCAGTCGCGCACCTCGGGCATATCCTCGCCATGGCGCGTGATGTAGTGCCAGTGCTCGGTCAACGTATCGCGCATGAGCTGTTTTAAATGGGCGGCGCGGGCGCCGAGCTTGGGCACCCGGTTGATCACGTCCATCACCAGATCAAAACGGTCGAGATCGTTTCTAACGGCCATGTCGAAAGGCGTGGTCGTGGTGCCTTCTTCCTTGTAGCCGCGCACGTGCAAGTTGCCGTGGTTGGTGCGCCGGTAGGTGAGGCGATGGATCAGCCAGGGGTAGCCGTGGTAGGCGAAGATGACCGGCTTGTCCTTGGTGAACAGGCTGTCGAAGTCCCAATCCGATAAACCATTCGGGTGTTCTTCGCGCGGCTGCAGGGTCATCAGGTCGACGACGTTGATCATGCGAATTTTTAACTCCGGCACATGCTTGCGCAGCATTTCGATGGCAGCGAGGATCTCTAACGTCGGCACGTCACCAGCCGCCGCCATGACCACATCCGGCTCTCCGCCCTGGTCGTTGCAGGCCCATTCCCACATACCGATGCCCGCCGCGCAGTGTTTGACCGCGGCATCGATATCCAACCATTGAAGCTGCGGCTGTTTGCCGGCGACAATGACGTTGACGAAGTCGCGCGAGCGCAAGCACCAGTCTGTGACGCACAGTAAAGTATTCGCATCAGGCGCCAAAAAGACCCTGATGATGTCGGCTTTCTTATTGACCACGTGATCGATGAAGCCCGGGTCTTGATGGGAAAAGCCGTTGTGATCCTGACGCCAGACATGGGAGGTCAAAAGAATATTCAGCGACGCGATTGACCGGCGCCAGGGAATTTCCTTGGAGATCTTGAGCCACTTGGCATGTTGATTGAACATCGAATCGACGATGTGGATAAACGCCTCGTAGCAGGAAAACAGCCCATGTCTACCGCTCAGCAAATAGCCTTCCAGCCATCCCTGACAGGTATGCTCGGACAGAATTTCCATGACCCTGCCATCGGCGGCCAAATGTTCGTCCGCGGAAGTCTTGTCCGCCATCCAGGTGCGGTCGGTGGTTTCGAACAGCGCACCGAGACGATTCGACGCGGTTTCGTCGGGACCGAAGACGCGGAAGTTGCGCGCTCCGGCGTTGAGCTTCATGACATCGCGCAAATAAATTCCCATGATCCGGGTGGACTCGGCTTCGGTGCCGCCGGGTTTGGCCACCTTGGCCGCGTAGTCGCGAAAATCCGGCAAGGCGAGATCTTTGAGCAACAAACCGCCGTTGCTGTGTGGATTGGCGCCCATGCGCCGGGTCCCTGTGGGCGCCAGCGCGCGCAGCTCGGCTTTAGGAGTGCCGTGATCGTCGAACAGTTCCTCGGGCCGATAGCTTTTCAGCCACTCTTCGAGGAGTTTGAGATGTTGTTTATTAGTCGCCATGTCGGCGAACGGAACTTGATGCGAGCGCCAAGAGCCTTCGCTGGGCTTGCCGTCGACTTCCTTCGGCCCGGTCCAACCCTTCGGCGTCTTAAGCACGATCATCGGCCACGCCGGCCGGGCAATTTTCGCGTTGGCCCGCGCTTTTCTTTGAATCTCATGGATCCGCTCGATCGCCTGATCCAGGGTCGCGGCCATGGTTCGATGCATAAGTGCCGGTTCGTGGCCTTCGACCCAAAAGGGCTGGTAACCGTAACCGATCAGCAAACTTTCCAGTTCCGCCCGTGGAATGCGCGCTAGCACCGTCGCGCTGGCGATCTTGTAGCCGTTAAGATGCAGGATCGGCAGCACGGCGCCGTCGCTCGCCGGATTGAGGAACTTGTTCGAGTGCCATGCGGTGGCGAGCGGGCCGGTCTCGGCTTCGCCGTCGCCAATGACGCAGGCGACGAGCAAGTTGGGATTATCAAAGGCGGCACCGAAGGCATGCGCCAAGCAGTAGCCGAGCTCGCCGCCCTCATGAATCGAGCCCGGCGTCTCGGCGGTGACATGGCTGCCGATGCCACCGGGAAAGGAGAACTGCTTGAACAAGCGCTGCATGCCTGCGAGATTTTGCGGCAGGCTGGGATAGATCTCGCTGTAGCTGCCTTCGAGCCAGGTGCTGGCGACCATCGCCGGCCCGCCGTGGCCGGGGCCGGCGATGTAGATCATGTCGAGATCGCGTTGCTTGATCATGCGATTCAGGTGCGCGTAAATAAAATTCAAACCCGGCGTCGTGCCCCAGTGGCCGAGCAGGCGCGGTTTTACGTGCTCGATCTTGAGCGGTTCTTTGAGCAGCGGGTTGTCGAGCAGATAGATCTGACCGACCGACAAATAATTCGCCGCGCGCCAGTAGGCGTCGAGCGACCGAAGTTCTTCAGCGGAAAGCTTTTCACTCATGCGGATATCCTTGGCCATTTAAAAACTTCTCCAGGTTGGTTGGTTGGTTGATTGCAGCATCGGTTTACCCTAGGCCACGGCAGCGGCGTGTTGCGTCCGTCGTTGGCTTTCGTTCTCCAGAATCTTCAATGTCGTTTTCTATAACTGGCAATTGCAATGCCAGGTAAGATCTCTGCGCGGGAAACGCGCAATATAGATATAGATCTAGTCGGAATGGGCGCTGCCGCTTGTCATTTGTGAGAAATATGCAGCGCGTATGTCCCATTGTTGCGAAGGCTCACTTGGAATCTAAAGCAACGAAACAGTCGACGCGCATTTCGCTGGATCAGTTCCGGATTTCCAAACCACAACCCCAGCGGTCGACGTCATGAAACTACACACGAGAACTAAACGGCAGGCGGGCTAATTTGATCAACGGCATAGCCGATCTCAGCGCCCAGGATGAACACCAAGGACGCATAGTACAACCAGAAGAAAAAAAACATTAAGCCGCTGACTACGCCATAGAGGGCGAGGGCGTCACGGGCAAACCCGACGTACCAGGCGAATCCCCAACGTGAGAGCACAAAAAGCAAGGTCGCACTTACAGATCCTATCAATAGCGCTCTCGGGGACAAACTCCGAGCCGGAGCGTAGCGATAAAAAATGTAAAATAGACTAGCCAACAAGATGACGCTCACCATTTTCCCGGCAACCCACCAAACCGGCCCAAGCAATGGAGCCAGGAGCGGAAAGGTGTCCGCGCCAAAAGCCCGCGCCAGCGATCCCAAGATTCCTGCGCCGATCGCCAACACCACGATTATTGCGGTAAGAGTCATCATCAGGAAGTCGCGCAACAGGCCTTTGAGGAAGGTTCGTCTCAGGGGCGTTTTGAACACCGTGTTGAGGACATGGCGCGCCGAACCGAACAGTGTGCTGCTAAAAAGCAAAAAGAAAATCCAGCCGGCCGCGCCGAGCAGCCCGCGATGGGCAACGATCGCCGCGAAATTGTCGGCGAAAATATCCTCCGATTGCGGCAGCAATTGACGCACGAGAGACTGGACTTCAGTCATAGCGCGACTGGACTCGAGAAAGGTGTATCCGAGCAGGGCAATCATCAAGAGTACCAGAGGGATAAAATACAAAAGTAAATTGAAGGCCAGGCCCATGGCGAGAAAAAAGCCGTTGTCGTGATAGAAATGGCTGGCCGTCGTTTTTATGGAAAACCACATAATAATTTGATAACAAGCAGCCCCATCCTGGCGAGTCAAGGGCTGCTCGCCGCTAATTCCGCTAGTCGACCCACAGGCTGCGAAAATTGCGCTACTCTAATCGAGTCGCGAGCGCGCGAAAAAATCTCGCGCAAATTGTCGTTTCGTCTTGACTGAAAAACGAAATGGGCTACAAAGGACGGAATACCGTTAGTCATTCACACGATGAGACATCTTCGACATTTCGCGCAAATTGTATTTTCTGTTGTTCGTCCACGGTTCGCTCGCTCGATCCTTATCAGTGCGTGCGTCACGTTGCTCCTTTGGTCCGCTCCCTTGCGCGAGGGAACTCCGCCGCCAGCGGAATCTTTGCCCGCGGAGCTTTCGATGCCAAGGCCGTTTGAGCGGCTTGAGCTCGCGCTCAAACGCGGCGACACGCTCTCGGGCCTGTTAACCCGACACGGAGTCGCGCCGCCCTCCGCTCGAGAGCTGATCGCCAAGGTTCGCCCGCTCTTGAATCTGAAAAAACTGCGTCCGGGAAATCAAGTCGAATTGACCGTCGATCCGGATAATCGAACGGTTCAGGAAATGGAAATTCCACTCGGCGACAACCTCGTGCGCGCCAAGACAACGCCGCAAGGTTGGTCGGTGGAGCGCGTAGCCATTCCCTCGACCGCGGTGACGCGAGTGTTTCGGGACACGATATCGAGCAGCCTTTATGCCAACGGCGTTGCCGCCGGAATGTCGCCCGAGCAGATTTTGGCGCTGGCGCGGATTTTTGAATACGACATCGATTTCTTTTCCGATTTTCAACGTGGCGACGAATTTTCGGTGGTCGTCGAGGAACTGCTCTACGCCAACGGACGGCGTGTGCCGCTACGAGTGCGCGCCGCTCAATTGGCGGCGGACGGTAAAGTTCACAACGCATTTTATTTCTCGCCGGCATCGGGCCAGGCTTCCTATTTCGATAGCGAAGGAAAACAATTGCGCCGATCTTTTCTCCGCGCACCGTTAAGCTACTCTCGGATCTCTTCGCAGTATACCGTCGCGCGGCGGCATCCGATTTTTCGCATCGTCAGACCGCATCAGGCGATCGATTACGCCGCCCCGAGTGGCACGCCGGTGGTCGCCATCGGCGCCGGCAAAGTTGCTTTCAGCGGCCGACGCGGCGGATACGGCAACTTCGTCGAGCTCGCTCATCCGAGCGGCTACGCCTCGCGCTACGGACATTTTTCGCGCATCGCGCCAGGCATTCGCCGGGGCGCGGAAGTGAACGCGGGGGATGTGATCGGGTTTGTCGGGCAAACGGGCCACGCCACCGGACCGCACCTGCACTTTGAATTTCTTCAGGGTGGCCGCAAAGTCAACTTTCTGAGCTTGAAGATCCCCCGCATCGAACACCTGAGCGGCAGGGCTCTGGAACGATTTAAACGCGAGCGCGAAGAGAACCTTGCCTGGTTACGGGATAAAAATTTCGATACGGCTAGACCTGCGGGATCGTCCTAGGCGGCCAACACCGGGCTATGGGGCGCGGTGAGATTCGTTCACGCCGCGATCCGCCAGTAAACTCTCCTGGAGATATTCGGCCTCGTCTTAGCGCTAGCTCTCCAGCGCGCGCGCCGCGAGCTCAAAGCGCGCAAAACCTCCTTCAGCGCATTCAGAATCTGCTTGAACGGCCGATGCTGCTTCGATGATCGCTTGTCATTGACGCTGTCGGAAGTTTATCGCCGCGTGGCTCGCCACGAAGTGAATCATAGT
>JBGTCC010000241.1:0-7502 GCA_041749055.1 Thermodesulfobacteriota bacterium
CTGCCGAGGCTTTTAGAAGAAACCATCGGCGCCAAATTCAACGTCGTCCTCGGTTACAACTCCGGTACCGATGTCGATCTGGCGGTGGAGCGCGGCGAAGTGCAATGCCGCGCCTTTACCATTGCCGCGTTCTTCGCTCGCGAGCCGTTTAACACGTGGCGCAAAAAGGGATTCGTTCACGTCATCGTTCAAACCGGAAAGAAAAGGGATGCGAAGCTACCCGAGGTTCCAACTCTTCCCGAGCTCATGGACCAACATAAAACTCCCGACTCGGCCAAGCGTCTAGCCGCGGTGATCTTAGCTGCCAACGACATCGGACGCCCGATCATCGGCACGCCGGCGATTCCCGCCGACCGGGTGAAAATACTGCGCGAGGCCTTCATGAAAGCAATCACAGATCCTGAGCTTTTGGACGATGCCAAAAAGAAAAGATTGGAGTTGGATCCGGTTTCCGGCGAAGAGCTGGAAACACTCGCTAAAGAAATCATGACGCAGCCAGCAGAAGTTATCGCCCGCATGAAGAAACTATTGGGTTCTTAAAGGTTAGCCAGGCCATGAATAATGGAAGGGGAGGAACTATGATTATTCGGGGAATAATTTTACTTGTGGTCTTATCTGTCCTGTGGGTCACGGAAGCTATGGCGCAGACGCCATTTTACCAAGGCAAGACCGTCGTCATCATGGTGGCGGCGAAAGCCGGCGATGTTTATGACCTTTATCCCAGACTTCTCGCCGACTTCTTACCCAAACACATCCCAGGTAGTCCCAACATCATCGTCCAGAACGTGCCGGGCGCAGCGGGTCTGATCGGCACCAATCAATTCTACAACACCGCAAAGCCGGATGGCTTGACATTTGCCGCCACCTATCCAGCGCTGTATTTAGAGCAACTAGTGAAACGACCCGAAGTCAAATTCGACTGGAATAAATTCATTTGGATCGGCAGCCCGGTGAGTTCGAGCAGTCTCATGTATATGCGCGCCGACACTCCTTTCAAATCTGTGGAAGAAATTCGCACTGCGTCGACACCGCCCAAATGCGGCGCTACCGGAGTGACTTCCACTGCCTATTACATGCCGAAACTCATGGAAGATGCATTTGGCACGAAGTTCGACATAGTTTCCGGTTATGTGTCCGGCTCGGACATCGATCTAGCCGTGGAACGCGGCGAGGTCCAGTGCCGGGCGTTTACCATCAACGCGTTTTTCGCCCGCGAGCCGTTTATCACCTGGCGCAAAAACGGCTTCGTTCGCGTCATCTATCAAACCGGGAATCGACCGGACGCGCGGTTGAAAGATGTTCCGTTATTTAAAGATTTGATGGACAAGTACAAGACTGCCGACGACGTGCGCGGTTTGGCCAAGGTTCTGTTAGCCTCCGATGAGTTTGGCCGGCCGCTGGTTTTCCCGCCGGGAGTTCCCGCCGATCGCGTAAAAACCATGCGAGATGCGTTCAATAAGACTATCGCCGACTCCAGCTTTCTAGCCGAAGCCAAACGGCGGCGTCTCGACATCGACGCGACCAAGGGCGAGGAATTCGACACATTGGCAAAGGAAGTCATGACCACGTCCGCCGACGTCGTCGAGCGCGTCAAAAAACTGATCGGCAAGTAACGGAGACAAAATGCTGTTCAAACGTTCAAGGGTTCAAGGGTTCAATCGGATTGCTTTCGGATCGCTTTTTCTGGCCCTGGAATTTTTGCACCCTTTGAACCTTGAACCAGCGGCGGCGCAGACGCCGCCTTTCTATCAAGGCAAGACGATTCGCATCGTCATCGGCTCCTCCACCGGCGGCGGTTACGATCTGTGGGCGCGGGTGTTGGCGCGCTACTACGGCAAGTACATTCCCGGCAACCCGACGATCCTCGTTCAGAACATGCCCGGCGCGGCGTCCATCGTTGCGACCAATTATCTCTACAACGTTGCCAAACCTGACGGGTTGACCCTCGGCGCGCTCCTGCCGGCGATATACTTCGATCAGTTGGTTGGGCGCAAAGAAGCGCAGTTCGATTTCGCCAAGATTCCCTGGATCGGTTCGCCGGAGCAAAACGAGATCATCCACTACATGCGCGCCGACTCGCCGTACAAATCCATCGACGACGTCCGTAAAGCCAAGGAGCCGCCGCGCTGCGGCAGCTCCGGCACCGGCACAACCGGCTTCTACATTCCGCGCTTGCTCGACGAAGTGTTGGGCACCAAGCACGCCATCGTCAGCGGCTATCCTGGCGGCTCGGAGATCGATTTGGCGGTGGAGCGCGGCGAAGTGCACTGCTGGTCGCCGCTGGTGGCGACCTATTTTGGCCGCGAGCCTTATATCAGTTGGCAGAAGAAAGGCTATGTAAAGGTCGTCGTGCAGTTCGGCGCCAAGCGTGACTCGCGCCTTGCCGACGTGCCGACGATCTATGAATTGATGGATCAGTACAAAACCCCGGAAGGCGGCAAGCGCTTGACCCGCACGATCCTGGTCGCCGCCACCCTGGGCCGGCCCATCGCAGCCACGCCCGGCATTCCAGCGGACCGCTTGGACCTGCTGCGCCAGGCGTATCAAAAAACGTTAAAGGACCCCGAGCTCATCGCCGAGACCAAACGCCAACGCTGGGACATCGACCCGCTCACCGGCGAGGAGATGGAAAAGCTTTCAAAAGAAGTGATGTCACAGCCGAAGGAGGTTATCGAAAGAATGAAGTGGGTCCTGGGAAACTGACTATGAAAAAACCGTTCAAAAGTTCAAAGGTTCAAGGGTTCAATCGGATTTTCTTCGGATTGCTTTTTCTGACCCTTGAACTGTTGAACCCTTTGAACCTTGAACTGGCGTTCGCGCAAGCGAATTTTTATCAAGGTAAGACGATTACCATGGTCGTGTCTTCCACCACCGGCGGTGGATACGATTTGTGGGCGCGGCTCGCCTCACGTTACATCGGTAAATATATCCCCGGCAATCCGAGTATCATCGTGCAGAACATGCCCGGCGCGGGCAACATCATTGGCGCCAACTACGTCTATGGTATTGCCAAGCCCGATGGCTTGACCCTTGGTGCCGTTAACCCGGCGCTTTATTTTGACCAACTCGTGGGTCGATCCGAAGTAAAATTCGATTGGGCCAAATTCAACTGGATCGGCTCGCCGGAAAAAAACGACATCGTTTACTATATGCGCGCTGACCAGCCGCTCAAATCCATCGAAGATTTGCGTAATGCCAAGGAGCCGGCCAAATGCGGCAGCACCGGCACCGGCAGCACCGGCCATTACATTCCGCGGCTGCTCGAAGAAACTCTCGGCATCAAGACGCAAATCGTCAGCGGTTATCCCGGCGCCGCGGATATTGAACTCGCCATCGAGCGCGGCGAAGTGTTTTGCTGGTCGCCGCTCCTGGCCACCTACTTTGGCCGCGAGCCTTACCGGCGCTGGCACAAGTCCGGCTACGTCCGCGTCATGGTCCAGACCGGCGCCAAGCGCGACCCGCGCTTGAAAGACTCGCCGACGCTGAATGAACTGATGCAGCAGTATAAATCCCCCGAACCGGCCCGCCGTCTCGCCAAAGTGATTCTCACCGCCGCCACCTTAGGCCGGCCCATCGGCACCGCCCCGGGCGTGCCTCCAGAACGCGTAAAGATCCTGCGCGACGCCTATGCCAAAGCCATCGCCGATCCCGAACTGCTCGCCGAGGCGGCTAAGCAAGGTTGGGAGATCGATGCGACCAAGGGTGAAGAGCTGCAAGCGTTATCGAAGGAAGTCATCACCCAGCCCAAGGAAATCATCGAGCGCATGAAGTGGGTGCTGGGGCGGGAGTAATAAAATGCTAAGCCCGTTCAGGGGTTCAAAGGTTCGAGGGTCCAATCGGATATTCTTCGGATTGCTTTTTCTGACCCTTGAACTCTTGAACCCCTTGAACCTTGAACGGGCGTCTGCCCAGACGCCCTTTTATTCCGGCAAGACTCTCAAGATTGTCGTTGGTTCGGCATCCGGCGGCGGTTACGATCTGTGGGCACGCTTGCTGGCGCTGCATATCGGCAAACATATCCCCGGCCATCCAACCGTTATCGTGCAAAACCTGCCGGGCGCCGGCGGTCTGGTCGCCGGGAATTTTATCTACGGACTCGCCAAACCTGACGGCCTGACCATCGGCGCGTTCAATCCAGCGCTCTATTTCGAGCAGCTGGTCGGCAAGCCGGAGAGCAAGTTCGATTGGACTAAGTTCAGCTGGATCGGCTCGCCGGAAAAAAACGACGCGCTGCATTACATCCGGGCCGACTCGCCCTATAAAACCATTGACGACCTGCGCAACGCCAAGGAGCCGCCCAAATGCGGCAGCACCGGCGGCGGCACCACCGCCCATTATTTTCCCCGGCTGCTCGAAGACACCCTGGGCATTAGAACCACCCAGGTTACCGGCTATCAGGGCGGTTCAGAAATTGACCTCGCGGTCGAGCGCAACGAAATAATCTGCTGGACGCCGCTGATCGCCACCTACTTCGGCCGCGAGCCCTACAAGCGCTGGCACAGGACGGGATTCGTACGTGTCGTCGTCCAGACCGGCAACAAGCGCGACGAACGGTTAAAGGATGTACCGACCCTTACCGAACTGATGCAACAGTATAAAACACCTGAGGCCAGCCGCCGGCTCGCCAAAGTCGTGTTAACCGCCGCCAACCTCGGCCGTCCCATCGCCGGCCCGCCGCGCATGCCGCCAGAGCTGATCAAAATCCTCCGCGACGCCTACGCGAAGTCGATGCAAGATCCCGAGCTCCGCAGCGAAGCCGCCAAGCGCGCCTGGGACGTCGAGCCCCACACCGGCGCCGAGCTTGAAGCGCTGGCGAAGGATGTCATGAACCAACCCAAAGAAGTTATCGAGCGGATGAAGTGGGTGTTGGGGAATTGACTGGCACGTGCTGTTGCGGGCGGCCAAGGTGATCAAGGAATAGGAAGGCAACAGGCGTCAGGCAATAGTAAGATTTCTCCATTGCACTCAGGATAGGGTCCAGGATATTCATAACCCGCGCCATCGGCTCTAAGTAACCAAGAGGTGATTCATGACGCCGGTATCAATCAAGCCGTTCAAGGGTTCAAAGGTTCAAGGGTTCAATCAGATTTTCACCGGATTGCTTTTTCTGATCCTTGAACTTTTGAACCCCTTGAACCTTGAACCAGCATTCGCGCAAGCGAATTTTTATCAAGGCAAAACCATCACGTTCATCGTCGGCACCAAGGCTGGCGATGTTTACGATCTTTACCCGCGGCTACTGGCGGAGTACATGCCGAAGTATATTCCGGGAAATCCTAATATCATCATTCAGAATGTCGCCGGCGCAGCGTCGCTGATCGCGGCGAACCAAGTGTACAGCATCGCCAAGCCCGACGGCCTGACCCTGGGCGCGATCTATCCGGCGCTCTATTTCGATCAGCTGGTGAAACGACCTGAGGTAAAATACGACTGGAGTAAATTTGCCTGGATCGGCAGTCCGGTGGGCTCCAACCACATGATGTACATGCGCAGCGACACGCCATTCAAAACAGTTGATGATGTACGCGCCGCTGCGACGCCGCCCAAGTGCGGCACCTCTGGCACCACGTCGACCGGCTATTACATTCCTAAACTCATGGAAGAAGCGATCGGTGCCAAGTTCGATATCGTCACCGGCTATCAGGCCGGCCAAGACGTAGACCTCGCCGTCGAGCGCGGCGAAGTGGTCTGCCGCTCGTTCACCATCACCGCGTTTCACGCCCGCGAGCCCTACTTCAGTTGGCGCAAGCGCAAATTCGTCCATGTGCTCTATCAAACCGGCAGCAAACGCGACGCGCGCTTGAAAGAGGTGCCGACCATGTACGAGCTGATGGATCGCTACAAAACCACGGAGCCGGTGCGCAAGCTCGCCAAGGTTATTTTAATCGCCAGCGACTTGGGCCGGCCCATCGTCGCCCCGCCGGGGGTGCCGGCCGAGCGCTTGAAGATTATCCGCGATGCGTTTAACAAATCGGTAAGCGACCCGGCTTTCTTGGCCGAGGCGGAAAAGCGCAGGTTGGAAATCGATCCATCGACCTGGGATGAGCTCGAACCCTTGGCCAAGGAAGCGATGGCGACGCCAGCCGATGTGGTCGAGAGAATGAAAAAAGTCCTCGGCATGTAACGGCAACCCAGAGTGAGGTTTTTCATGACGCATCGAACAAAATACTCGTTCAAAAGTTCAAGGGTTCAAGGGTTCAATCGGACTCTTTTCGGGTTTCTTATTCTGACCGTTGAACTCTTGAACCCCTTGAACCTTGAACGGGCATTCGCGCAAGCGAACTTTTATCAAGGTAAAACGATCCGCATCGTCGTCGGCAATCTGCCCGGCGATACCCATGACATATTCGCGCGCGCTTACTCGCGCCACATGGGCAAACATATCCCCGGCTTCCCTAATATCCTGGTGCAGAACATGCCGGGCGCCGGCGGCATGATCGCAGCCAATCATGTCTACACCGTTGCCAAGCCGGATGGGCTGACGCTCGGTTCGCCCTCGCCGGCCTTGTATTACGCCCAGCTGATCGGCAGCAAGCAAGTCAAATTCGATTGGCCTAAATTCAATTTCATCGGCGCGCCGGAGCGCAATGGCCATTTGTTGTTCATGCGCGCGGACTCGCCCTATAAAACGCTCGACGATATCCGCAAAGCCAAGGAGCCGCCCAAATGCGCCGCCACGGGCGTCGGCACCAGCGGCCACGATGTGCCCAAGCTGTTGGACGAGATGATCGGCTTGAAGTTCAACCTGATCACCGGTTATCCGGGCGGCGCTGAGATGGATCTAGCCATCGAACGCGGCGAAGCGATTTGCCGCGCGATTACCATCGCAGCATTCTTCGCCCGCGAACCCTTTCTCAGCTGGTATAAGACCGGTGTGGTGCGCGTCATGCTGCAAACCTCGCGTCAGCGCAACCCAAGAATCCCCGACGTACCGACGTTGTTCGAGCTGATGGAGCAGCACAAAACTCCGGAGATCAAGCGCCGCCAAGTGCTAACCTATCTCGGCGTCGGCGGCTTCGGTGCCTGGCCCATACTCGCGACGCCAGGAATCCCGGCGGATCGCGTGGCGATCCTCCGCGAAGGGTTCGGCAAGACTATGAAAGACGCCGACTTCCTCGGCGAGGCGAAAAAATCCGGTTGGGAAATCCGTCCGACTAACGGCGAAACCTTGCAGGCACTCGCCAAAGAAGTCATCGACCAGCCGCCGGAAGTGATCGAGTGGCTGAAAAAATTACTCAACAAATAACCTAACCATGAAAGTCTTTATGGCACTTCGAATAATCAATTCGGTCAAGGGTTCAAGAGTTCAAGGGTTCAATCGGATCCTGATCGGATTTCTCATTGTGACCCTTGAACTCTTGAACCCCTTGAATCTTGATCGGGCGTCTGCCCAAACGCCCTATTATTCGGGCAAAACCATCCGCGTCATCGTCGGTTATCAGCCGGGGGATACCCATGATTTATGGGCGCGCATGTACACGCGCTACATGGGCAAATACTTG
>JBGTCC010000242.1:0-4324 GCA_041749055.1 Thermodesulfobacteriota bacterium
CGACATGACCACGGCCGCCCAGGTCGCGGTAAATCCGAGATCTTGCTGGAAGTAAGGAATCATGTGGACTTGGACCGCGGAGTTGACCGCGAAGGTACCCGACAGGTAGCTGGTGAAGAGCCAGAACTCCTTGGTGCGGAACACCGCGCGCAAGGTCAGCCCGGCATCCGTTGGACGGGGCGAAGGGCCGGTCGGGTGTTCCGACGCGCCCTCCTCCGGCGGGTCGCCGTCAGGGCGCAAACCGTAGGGCTCCGGCCCGTCGCGCACCACCATGCTGAGCAGGGTGATGCCGACCAAAATTAGGACGCCGTAGCCGATCAGCACGACGCGCCAACCGTAAGCCTCCTCGATCTGCGTGTTCATTATGACGAGGGGCGAGCCGAAGATCGGACCGGTTACCGCAAGCCCCGTGGCCAGGCCGCGGTTACGACGAAACCAGCGCGAGATGATCACGGGCCAGGTAACCGCGTGGCTGACGCCGGACGCTCCCAGGGAAATTACCACGAAAAAGAGAAAAAACGTGACGATGCCGGTGGTGAAGCTGAGGCCGATGAAGCCGACGCCTGCAATGACAGCGCTCCAGAAAATTAGTTTACGCGCACTGAAGCGGTCGAGCAGGAAGCCGACAGCGGGACTGACGATGCCGGACTCCAACTGGCGCAGCGACATGGCGGCTGAGACAACCCAGCGGTCCCAGCCGAAGGTGCGTTCGATCGGCAGGATGAGCACGCCGAAGCCCTGGAAATAGGCGGCGGAGAAGATCGTGTTGGTGACGATACTGGCGGCCACCATATACCAGCCGAAAAAAATCCGCCCCTTTGTCCCGGCTTTGTCAGCGACAAGGGGATCGGTCATGACGCGCTCAGTGTGCGGGTATGGCGTGGCGAATTATTAAAGGTAGTCATCGAGATGCTGGCTGTTTTCCGATCTTAGCAAATTAGCTGAGCATTTCGACCGCGCTTTTGCGGGCTCACTAATAAAAATCAGAAATGTTCCAGACGTTCCAATCGTTCCATCGCTATGATCGGTTCCAATCGCTCGAGACGTTTCGGATTTGGGAGAAAGTTCTAGCTGCGGAAATTCCTCAAAACGTGAAACGATCGAAAGCCCGGAGCTCAGCCAAACCTCGTAATGGTTCAGATTCACAAAAAATTAGTAGGGGCGACCCTATGTGGTCGCCCGTCCGAAAGGACACAGACGCGCGTCTGCCCCCCTACGTCAATGCGTCGTTAAACCTAAATTGAACCACTACCCAAGCGTCCAAACCCTTGACATCAGCCTAGCGGACGAACTACGTTCCGCGACGATAGCTAAACCAAGAGGAGGTGGAGTATGGCGAAAGCGCTTGCGGTATTTTTGCTGCCGATTATTCTCTCAGTATTGCCGGTCTCGGCCCGTGCCGCGTCGGTGGAGGACTTCTATAAAGGTAAAACCATCCAGTTCGTCGTCGGCGGCACGGCCGGCGGCGGCTACGATACCTACACCAGGCTGATCGCGCGCCACTTCCCTAAGCATGTGCCCGGAAAACCCGGCACCGTCGTCCAGAACATGCCTGGCGCGGCGATGCTGATCTCGGCGAATTACACCTATAATAGCGCGCCCCGCGACGGCACGGTCATCGGCCATTGGTCCGGCCCGCTGATTTTACAGCATATGATGGGCAATCCCGCGGTGCAGTTCGACGGGCATAAGTTCAGCTGGGTCGGCATGCCGACGTCAGATGCGCTGGTGTGCATAATGACCGAACGCAGTGGGATCAAAACCGCTGAGGATTGGCGCAAGGCCAAGACCAAGGTCAAGCTCGGCGCCATCGGCCGCGGCACCAGCGGTACCGACGATACCAAGCTGCTTGCCGCCGCTACGGATTTCCCCTTGCAGTTGGTCGAGGGCTACAAGGGGACCGCGGATATCAGGCTTGCCGCGGAAACCGGCGAAGTCGACGGCACCTGCGCCTTTGGCTGGCAATCGGCAAAGGTGACTTGGGCCAACGCGCTGAAGGCCAAACAGATTCATGTCGTGCTCCAGACGATGCTCGAGTCTCATCCCGATCTGAAGGGCATACCGCTGGCGATTGATTTCGCCAAGACCGAAGAAGGGAAGAAATTCCTCCGCATCGCCGCCGAGGTCTACGGCAAACAGCGGCTCTATTCGCTCCCGCCGCAGGTCCCCGAAGAGCGCGTGCGCACCCTGCAAAGAGCTTTCGTCAATACATTAAAAGATCCCCAGCTGGTCGACGAGGCGGAAAAGTCGAAGCTCGAGATCGACCTGATCGATGGCCCAGGCATAGAGAAGATGGTGCACGGGTTGTATGAAATCGAGCCCGCCGTCGTGAGTCGAGTGAAGCAGATACTCGAGGCAAAGTAGGACGAGGCAGTCGGCGATAGGTAATTTAAGCGAGAAATCCTGGGGACAGGTTTTTTAAGCAGAGGTTATCGCAAGGCAAGACGCGTTCCCGTCATTCCGTCTGACACGGCAGGCAGGCGAACAGTTGCTTGGATTATGGAGTTGTTGGCGACATCGCCTCATGTGAATAAGTTGATCATCAAGCTCGACCGCAGATTTCCCATGGTCCGACCCAGGGGTCGAGGTTTCATGTCCGATAAGCTTTCTCGAACATAAACGCCGGCAGCTCTTGGCCGAGCCCGCGTTCTTTGGCTCGTTTCATCACCGCGGCGCCGACACCGGCGAATTGGACGCTGAGTCCGTTGTTTTTGAGGATTGTGATTTGTTGGTCGTCGCTGCGCCGCGGTGCTTTGCCGCAGACCAGTTCGCCGATTTCCCAAACTCTGTCCCAGCTCACAGCGCCACGTTCCACGCCTTCGGTGAGCCAGATCGGTTCATCGTTTTTAATCTGGTCTCTCGTGCTGATTACGATCAGCGCGGCGCGCCGGAAACTTTCGTCGTCGAGGTCGCGGCGGCGCAGCACTTTGTCGCTGTTGACGATGGAGCTTACATAGCTGCCGGTTTCCAACCAGCGGCCGTCGAAGACCGGTTCGTTTGAGTTGGTCGCGACAACGACAATATCGCAGCCGGTGACCGCTTGCCGCGGTGAACCTACTGCGGTGACCTCGGTGCCAAGCTCATGGGTCATCTTGGCGGCGAAGTTTTCGCGGTTCTTTACCGTCGGGCTGTAGACTTTGATGCGCTGGATTTTCATGACGCTGCAGAGTGCTGCCAGTTGCGGCCCGGCCTGAGTGCCGGAGCCGAAAATTCCGACGGTTTGGCTGTCTCTTTTGGCAAGATACTTGGCGGCGATGCCGGTCATAGCGCCGACGCGCATTCGTTGCAGCGCGCGGTCTTCGATGATCGCTTCGAGTTGGCCGGTCTCCACTGAAAATAGCATTAGCCAGCCCATGTTGCGGTTGCCGATTTTGCGGCTGGTTTCGCGGCCGCTTTCGTTGCGCTCCATGGTCGAATCGATGCGCAGGATCGAATAGCCCAGGGCTGGTACGGTGCCGGTGAAAACCTTTAGAAAATGGGTTGCGCCGCTTGGCGCCTGTCCGTAGGTATGGATGCGCGGATTGTTCCACGCTCGTCCCATGCCGAGTTCGTGATAGGCTTTCTCCACGGTGTCTATGTAATCGCCCATGGTCAATAGCTGCTGGACGTCTTCGTTTGCGAGAAAAAGCGCCATCGTCGATTTCCCTTCGCCGTCAAGTTGAACGGCTTGAACCTTTGGAACAGCCGTCAATCCCGGATGTCCTGCAGAAACCATTCGGTCGGAAGCTCGCGCCCGAGTCCGGCTCCCCTGGCGAGCTCGTAAACCTTGCCCGCCACCGCGTGGAACTGGGCGCCTTGCAGATTACCCCGCTCAGAGTACGTGATCTGATCCGCCGAGGTGCGCCCTTTAGCCTTGCCGTCGACCAGGTCGGCAAGCGTGACGCGACGGTCCGGCAGGGTGTTGCCGTGCTTGCGCCGGTCGCGGCGGCCGTCGCCGTATTTATTTTGCTGTGGGCGCGCCTCGTAGCCGATATGCTCGGCGTCGGTGGCGAGCTCGGGGTGGCCGGTGGGCGCCGGCGTGTCGCCGAATCGCAGATAGACGTCGACTTTTTTCAGACTCTCGGCGTCGGGTTTACCGGTGCCGCCGACGACCACGATGTGGGCGCCTTTTTCGAGCCATGCGCCGTCGGTTACCTCGACCGCGGAATCGGTGAGCGCCGCCAATATATGGGCGCCCTTGTAGACGTCCTCGGGACGGTTGCAGACCTTTACCTCGATATTATATTTCTCCGCCATCTCACGGCCGAAGCGCTCGCGGCTCTCCCGCGTCGGGCTGAACACCTGCAGCTTCTCGATTTTGCGCACGCGCGTGAACGCCTCCATA
>JBGTCC010000243.1:0-4639 GCA_041749055.1 Thermodesulfobacteriota bacterium
ACGACATGGGCGAGCTCATGGGCCAAAAGTTGCTGTCCCGCGTGGGTTCCCGGCGCATATTGACCGGCACCAAAAACCACGTCGCTGCCGACCGTGTACGCCAGCGCATGCACCGAGCGCGCCGACTCGGCGGCAGCCGCATCCGCATGCACGCGCACGTTGGCAAAGTCGTGGCCGAAACGAGACGAGAAAAATTCGCCCGTCGCCGCATCGAGCGGCTGGCCTGAGGTAGCGAGCACGCTATGCACCCTCGGCGTAGCGTCCATCGATCCGGTTGCGCCGGCGGCGGCGCGCCGCTGCCCGACCAGCGTCGGTCCCGATGACACTGCCGGCTTGGCGCTCTTACATTCTCTTACAGTTAACACCAGATGTCCGTCGGGACAGTGGTAATCGTAGAAACAAAGCGGCGTCGCTGGCGGCGGTGTCTCGGTCGTGATCGGCCCCGGCCCCATGCCGACGACGATGTCGGTTTCGCGGACAATCACGCGAACCACCAGGCCGTCGCTGAAATGCACGTAGCAGCCATAATTGCCGTTAGAGATCGGCGGCTCGCAATCGATTTTTTCCACCGTCGCCTGGGACGGCGGCGTTATATCGTTCTGCACATAGGTTTCCGCCGCCCGCTTGCTGATGCTCTGCGGATCTCCGCGCCAACTCGGACAACTGCTGCCCTCCTCCGGGGCCGGCCCGGTGTCAGTCTGCGCAGCGCTCTCGGCCGGTGTCTCACTGGTCCCCTCTGCCCGTTGGACCATCGAACCGTTCAGGTTCGCGAGTTCATCACCGGCAACGCGCCGTTGCGCCATCGCATCGGATGGTCGATGACTTGAGTTGAAATCAGAGTCAGCCATGCGCATCACCTGCTCCGCCACCCGGTCCGCTTCCTGTTCATAGCGATCGCCCGGCTCACTGATGCGCAACTTGGTTTGCAGCGATTGACCCACAAGCTTTTTCTTTTCACACTCCGTACAACTGCCGGTAAGCCGGCTCGAGCCGCCGCAGGCGCACTTGCGCTGCAAAACCAGGCCGGGCGCCGGTTTGAACGTTGATGTTGCAGTGCTTCTCAGCTGTGGATCTCTATGCGCAATCATATTTAGACTCACAACCTACCGTCCGTTCCTAGCAACACCCCTTGGCTTTTATGAATATCCGGAGTTTTCCGTGCGAAAGGATTTCGCCGGAATCTCTACGCACGCCTCCTCCGTTGGCGAACCCAGCGTCAATCAGCGCGAGTTTGCCTTTGAGCGGGTACCTGAAATTTGCAAGAGTCTTCATCGACAAATCTCGCGTCACTTGACTTTAGGCATCGACGGTTTGCGCTTGCCCAGCTCCGGCGTCTTATAGCCCCCCGTAACGTCGAGCGCGAAGTACTCGTATGAGTATGCATTGTTCTCGGAATTTGCCGGCGGGTAACGGTTACCCTTATTGATGTCGTCGCACGCTCCGGCGTTGTGCAGCGCTTCATGCAACATCACGGGGCCGGCGGGACATGTTTCTTTGCCAAAAATCGGGAAAAGCGTAATCTTACTTCCTGGACACTCAGCTTGGCCGCAGATGTCTACCACGTTGTTACCCTCGTTGGTTTTCTTGTCATCTTTCGCGCATGTATAGGTCTTGCCACTCAAGGTGGTCGTGACATGTTTGTAGCGCTCAATGATCGTCGATTTCTGATCGCTCGCCAGACTGCCAAAATTCGCTCTCATTGCGGCGTCTTCGTAAGTTAGCGGATACTCCCTCTCAAGCGCTTTCACCGCCCGCGCAGCCAATGCTTCGGCTTCCTTAATCGCGCCCTCAATCACAGCCATGCGATCTTTGCAGTCGATAAACTTCGCCGAGGGCTTTGCCCCGGTATCTTTTTCGGTGTCAGGAGCGCGCTGCAAAAGTCCGGTCGCGGCCCCGCTTTGTTGTAAAACATGCGACAGTTCGTGCGCGATCAATCGCCGTCCATCATGCAGCCCGGGGGCAAATTGACCCGCACCGAACATGATATGGCGCCCCACAGTGTAAGCCTTCGCGTTGACGTCCCGCGCCGATTGCGCCGCCGCCATATCCGAATGCACCCGGACGCGGTCGAAATCGTGGCCGAAGCGCCGTTCCATATCTTGCTGTAGCGCCCGTGCGAGCGGCCTGCCGGGACTTGCAAGAACTTGGTCCACACTGGCAGGCACCGCAGCCATCTGCCGATTATCTTGTCCTGAAAAGCGCTGGATGCGCGGTGGGGTTGTGCTAACCACGGCATTTACCGGCGTTGCCATCGCTTGATCCGCCCCGCGGTCTGCTTCCCGTTCATACCGATCGCCGGACTCGTTGATTCGCATTTGAGTTTGCAGCGGTTGGCCGAGCTGTATCTTTTCACAGTCCGCGCAACTCCCGGTAAGCCCGCTCGACCTACCGCAGGCGCACTCGCGTTTCAGCATGAATGCCGGCGGACGCAACACAGTCGATCGCGAGTGGTTCACGTTTGTTGGAATTACTGTCTTCATTACTAGGCGACGGCACAGCTCAAGGAACAAGCAATCCGTTATATAGAAACCAGCTTAGCGTTCGGTCAAGCTAAATCTTTCTATTTCCCCGCTCTCATAAACAGTCCGAACCCTGGCAACTACAATAGCTTGATGGTCTTGATCCAATCGATGCTAAAGCCGCCGCCCCTGGTTTCTGTCGTGGTTCTGACATAGCCGATCGATTCCAAATACCCGCGCCACCCAGGATTGGTGATCCTACCGACATTGATGGTAACGGACTTCATTCCGTTGCTGCGAGCAAGGTTAACGGCTGCGTCCTCAAACGCGCTGTTCATCACTTTACCGTGCCCCGAAGGCGCGTTTACCCGTTGAGTGCTAAAGCGCTGTACCGCAAGGCGGCTCCCTTGCTTGTTTACCTGCACGTCCGCGAACTCCACGCCCTCTACAGTGATTTTCTTGGTTCCGCCGGTTTTGATTAGGCCCTGCATCTCTGTCTGCAATTGCTTGACTGCGGGCGTGGTAGCGGGTTTGGCGGTTTGCGACGGCAGAGGTTTGCTGGTGCTATCCTTCGCCGACGCCGGGGCTTTGGCCAGGGCTTTTTTTGCCGGCATTTCTTCGAAAATCCCGCGACCGCTTAACTGCTTATTAAGCGCTGCGATCCCACCCAGTGCGGCGACGGCTCCTGCGAACTGCGCGCCAGCTTCGATCAATTTGAGATTGGTTTGCAGCTCTTTGATATTGTCGGCAAGCCCGGCGCGCAGCGACATGATGTTTGCCGCATCACGGTAACTCACATAGTTGGTCGCCGCGCCCCGTCTAATGGGATAAATGAATCCGTCGCTGCGGCGCTCGTACAGGGACAAAGGCCGATGTGCAAAAACCGTCGTCGAACCTCTCGGTCCCCTACGCGATGCTTCCAATGGAATGTCTGCCACGTCGAATACCAGAGTGCGACCGTCCTTGTAGGTCAATTTGATTTGTGGGATCCGACTGTCATCGATATTCTCCCAAGTGGTTCCGGGAAGCGCCAAACCTGTCGCGAGCACGATGTAGTTGTCGATGTAGTTTTGCTGAAATTCTGGATCGGCCTCGGTTATGCAGCGCTCTTTGCCGGGTTTGTCCTCGTAAGTTAAGACCGTTTGGCCCATGGGGCAGTCAATTGGCGTCTTGGTATGTGGACGATCTCCGCGCTCGAGGGCAGGCCTGATCTGTTTCTCATACTCATCCCTGGCTTCGCCGCGGAAAAATGCCAGCATGCTCTGTATCTCGAGGCGAGTTTCCCACGACACCGCGCCTTGAGCGCGAATTTTAGCGGCAATATCCACACCTGAGCGGGCCGCAAAATGTTTATCAGTCGCTAACTTCTTATCGCCGCCGAAAATGAAACCTTGGATTCTCGACGGATCGCTTGAGAAATCCTCCGCCGGCTGACGGGTCACTTGCACTAGAACGGGGCGAATTTCCTTGATGTACGTTTCTTTCGCGTCGTCTTGAAAAAACTTTAGCATTTCGTTCAATTCGAGACGGAGTTCCGATGACAACCTACCGACCGCAAGAATCCTCACGGCGATTTCCGCCCCGGAACGGCGCGCGAAATTCTTGTCCGTCGCCAGCCGTTTATCGCCGCCGAAAACGAAACTTTGAATCTCACCGGGCTCATTGCCTGGAAAACGTTGCAATGCGATTCTATGACTTGAGACCTGCGTTCGTCGCCTGTTTGCGTGCTGACCACCGTTCACTTGGGCGTCGTACTCGGGCGATGTTGCTGGTACCCGATTGGCGATCGCGCTCTCCAAGGGGATACTCACGGACTGTTGAATGGTATGGATCAGCTCATGGGCGATGAGCTTGCGGCCCTTTTCGGCACCCGGATCATACTGCCCTTCGGCAAAAACAACATCATTTCCCACTGTGTAAGCACGGGCACGCACGTCCCGCGCCGACTCTGCCGCCGCCATATCCGAATGCACCCGCACTCTAGAAAAATCATGGCCGAAGCGCTGCTCCATGTCCTGCTGTAGCGCCGGGTCGAGGGGCCTGCCAGGGCTGGCCAGCACATGATCCACGCTGGCGGGCGCATGACCTGCCGACGCGCTCGCTAACCCCGTAAACCGCTGGATGCGCGGTGGGACTGCGCTAACGGCATGACTTGCCGGAGCTGCCAACACCTGATCCGC